>JAHHTI010000002.1 GCA_020024735.1 Mycoplasmataceae bacterium
GATATAAAGTCCGGTCTTGTGTCCACTTGGAGCATTATCAACTGCTCTTCTCACTTTATCTCAAATTCTGGGATAATTTTGTCATTCATCAATTAAACGAGGAGTTTCTCCATTTAAAATTTCATTGGTATAAAACTCATAATTATTTTCATTAACTAGTTCAGGTTCAATCTCATACATAGATTTAGCAACAATTTTACTAATAAAGGTTTTGCCACAAAACTTAGGACCAGTAAGTAATACAGCTCCGCTATTTTTTAAGTATTCTCTTAGTTTGGGTTCTATTAATCTTTTAATCATGTATATATTTTAATATATAAAATAAAAAGTATAAAGAAAAAGCAACATAAAGTATAAAGAAAAAGCAAAGTAAAGTATAAAGAAAAAGCTACTAAAAGTATAAAGAAAAAGCAAATTGATAGACTCTTACTCTATGGATATTTTGCCTCTTGTAATATTAGTATTATTTTTATAAAATAATAATATGTCTAATTTAACTATTGATAATACTGTTATTAAATCTGAAAAGAATCAAAAAGCTCAATGCTTAGCAATGTTTTACCCATTAATTATTTTTGGATTGGTATTAACTCTTCTTATTTTTTTATTAATTTATATACCCCCTACTACAATTGATATTTTGAATCAAGGTAATGCTACTAATATTTTCTTTGGTTTCTATGCAGTTGAAATGGCTGATAAGAAATTTATTGATAGACATACTAATTGAATGAGTTTAACCTTAAGTATTATCACTATTCTATATGTAATTTATGGAGCAGTGTTTTATTGAATTTATTGAAACAAACGTTGACAAGGATATGTGAAAAATACTCATCTGTCCGGTTGAATGATAGTAACTGGAATTTTAGTGGTAATAGGGATTGTTTTTGGTTTTATCAATTCTCCTAGAATGTTAGCTCTTCCTATCACTAGTCCGATACAATATAACTTTGTTTATGATTGTAGTTTTCAATTTAATACTGCTAATAACCAGATAACTCAAAGTTCACTATATTTATCAGATTATGGAATTTTAACTGTAGTGGCTGTTTCTACCTTTTTATTCTTACAATTATTTATTACTATATTATTATTTATGAAGAGGAAGTCATAATGAAACATTTTTTTATTTCAACACCTATCTATTATCCATCAGGAAAACCACATATTGGTCACGCTTATTCTACTATTTTAGCTGATGTTTTTAAGGGCTACAAAAAGCTTTTAGGTTATAAAACTTTTTTTATCACTGGAACTGATGAACATGGTAAAAAAATTGAAGTAGCAGCTAAGAAAGAAAACTTAGATCCTTTAACATATGTTACTAAGAATGTACAAGTATTTTTAGATTTATGAGAAGCTTTAGGTATTCAATATGACCGTTTTATCAGAACTACTGAACCCGCTCATATTCAAGCTGTTCAAAAAGTTTTTAGTAACTTCTATAGTAGAGATTTAATTTATTTAAACCAATGAAGTGGTTGATATTGTGTTTCGTGTGAAGAAAATTACACTTTAAAGGATGCACAAAAAAAAGATAATGGATATGTATGTCAACATGGCCATGTATTAGTAGAAATCAATGAGTCTTCCTATTTCTTTAAAATGAGTCAATTTCAAGATTGAATCAAGGATACAATTATTAATCATCCGCAATTTATTTATCCTGAAGCCAGAATTCATGAATTAATGAATAATTTCTTAAATGATAAACTAACTGACTTATCTATTTCTCGTACCTCTTTTTCATGAGGAATTCCAATCAAAGAAGATGAACAACATGTTATTTATGTATGAATGGATGCTTTGATGAATTATATTACAGGTTTAGGTTATGAGTCAGCAGATGATCATTTATTCCAAGAATTTTGAATGCAAAAAGATTGTGAAATTGTGCATTTATTATCTAAAGAAATTACTCGTTTCCATTGTATTTATTGACCAATCTTTTTACATGCTTTGAATTTACCATTACCAACTAAAATTATTTCTCATGGTTGAATCACTACCCCAGAAGGAAAGATGTCAAAATCTTTAGGCAATGTGATTGATCCATATGTCTTATTAGAAAATTTTAACCGTGATATTTTAAGATATTATTTTATCAAAGATATGAGTTTAGATAGTGACAATGTCTTTAGTTTAGAAGCTTTGATAGGAACATATAATGGTGATTTAGCAAATAATTATGGTAATTTAATTTCACGAAGTTTAGGAATGTTAAAGAAGTATTGTAATAATACTATTCCATCTTTCTCTCCTACTAACCAATTTAAAGCTCTTTTAGAAGAAGTTTTACAATTCAATCATCGTTGTGAAAAGTTTGCAGATAACTTACAAATTCAAGAGGTATTAGCTGAAATTCAAGGATTGATTAATAAGGTTAATAAATTAATTGAAGATAGTAAGCCTTGAGAGTTATATAAAAACAATGATATGTCTGCTATTGAAGATTTAATGTATGTTTTATTTAAAGTCATTGAAGTATGTAGTTTTTGATTACAACCTATTTTAATTGATGCTATGACTAAAGTGCATCAACAAACCCATATTGATATCTCGCACCTTACCCTTGCAACTATCAATGATTTAGCTTCAGTTGCTAATATTATTTGTGGTGATGCTGAACCAATTTTTGAAAGAATCAAAATTGCTAATGAAATTAAAAAATAGTTGCATCTATTAAAAGATCAGCCTTTAATTTGAACTAAAAATATATGTATATTTATCAAAGATAATTTATGCTTTTTTCTAGAGTTTTATAAACCGGTAAAGTTTGAAAAATCGCTAACTCAAGGGTCGTTATGATAAAATAAAAGTACAAGGTTTCTACCTACTTTTTGTACTCATTTTACTCTTTGAATTTTCTTGATAAAAAGTCGTTTTTTTGCGTTAATCTATAAGTGTATTTATGAATTCAAGGAGACAGTTATGACACAATCAAAAAAGAAATTTAGAAATACAATGCTTGGAGTATTAGGAGCATTCACGCTTATTGCTACTCCTGTCTTAGCAGTATCATGTAGTAGTGGTGATTCCACTTTAACTTCTTATACTGAAGCTAATGACAAAAAAGTAAAAACATTAGTTGATAATTATAGAGATGCCTTTAGTGAAAAGGCGGGTGTTTTATATACCAATGCACAATTAGGTGATTTAAAAGCACTTGTAAATGATTATTTAGATCAAGCAAGTATCTTCTCTTATTCAGAACTTTCTGTCGATGGTAGAATTTGATTAAATTCTTTTATTGATGAATTAGAAACTCAACAAGTTTTATTAGACAGTAATATTCATTATTTAATTTTAGATGGTAATAGATTAGGATTTACCCACTATAACAATGATGTAGCTGGCACTATTGATTTCTACATTAGTCAATTACAAAGCGGTTTAAAAAAATCAATTGATAAAGGGAAATTAACTGAAGAAGAAGCAAAAGCTAATGCAGAAATTTATAAGAAAAATTTACCTGAATATTTAAAAGCTTGTGAAACTAATTTAAGAGATGGAATGGCAAATAATATTACCTTATCTTATGTAATGTTCAAACATGTTATGGGTAACCTTTTACAATATGATTTTATGACGCAAACTATGGATGAATATGCTGCTACTGGTACTGCACCAACAAGAGACAAAATTAAAAACATGATTACAGTTCATGATTATGTAACTGAAGATGAAGCAAAAACAATTACTGATCAAGTATTACATTTTGTTAACTTTCTAGTTACTGAATACTATCCAGCTATTAACTATGGTAAAACAACAGGAGCACCAAGCACTTATACACTTAAAGTTGTTAATGATGCTCCAGACGAAGAAGATAATGGTTTTGTTTATACACCTCCAAAAGCTGAAAGTGAAGCTGCTGCTCAACCTTCTAAATACATTGAAGGTTTAGGTTTAACTAAAGATGATTTAGCAACTAAAGATGTTGGTGTTGGTTTTACTCCAAATGCTGATGGTTATGGAGCAAAAATTTATAATGCTTTATTAAAAGTTAATTCTAATACTGATAAGACTGCAAATCAAATTTTCACTTTAGGTAACGATGGAGTGGCTGCTATTAAAGCTAATATGACTGAAGTGGCTAAAGTAGTGGGAGCTATTTATGCAGGTGATAAAAAAGCTTGATCTCCAAAAGTTTGATATGATGCAGATAGTAGTGGAAATGCTGAACAAAGCCAAGAACTAACTCTTAATGTTATTAGAGATGGAGGAGAAGTTAATCTTCCTGACTTCTTTAAATGACTAAACTCAGATCAATGATTTAATGGTCGTGATATGGAAAAAAAACAATATCCAACATGAAACGGAAATATGGATGGAAAAATCTTATCTAAATATACCGCTGCTGGAGAAGGTGCAAAAAATCCTGAAAATTGAGATGGTAGAACTGAACCTTATACATATGCAGAAAAGTTTACTCCTAAAAATAAAGGGATTACTCCTGTAAAAATTAGTGATGTTATCGGAGCTAAAGGTGATACCAAGAACGAAACTGTAGTTAAAGGTGATGCTGGAAACCTTGCATGAAAATACTTAGATTTAGGATTATCTCCCGCTACTATCCAACAACCTAATTCAAAAAAGACAAATCTTACTGAAACTAATTCAATTTCTCCTGAAGCTGCCTTTGTAGGTACTTCTCACTCTATTCAACAATATCTTCAATATAAAGATGTCTCAGTTTACCACTTTAATGGTATGTTCAAAAATACTAGTGTGGATTGAACATTAAGAACAGGAACAGGTGGAGCTGCATATGCTTCATCAGGTAAAGGTTCTTGAGATTATGTCCCTGATGGTACTGGTGGTTTCTACTTAGATTCAAACCCTTACTCTGGATTACAAAAATGAAGTATGACTACCCTAGCAACTCACGAAAGTGTTTCTGGTCACGTATATCAATTTAATTATGCTCATGACCATCCAGCTAAGAGTTATGCACCTAAATTTAGATCAACTGCTTATGCTGAAGGATGAGGATTATTCTCTGAATGATTAGCAGTGCAAATTGGTATGTATGGTAAACCTGAAAACCCTACTGAAAAAAATCACCGATTACCTTTACCAAATTTTGGAGTAGAATCAAAAAACATTAATGTATCTCAATTTACAAATAAATATGACTATGCAAATGGTGTATATTGAATTGAAGATGATAAATCAACTCCAGATGTAACAGAAGATGCTGGTAACTCACAAAAATTATATGATGCTGTTCAATACTTTGGTTTCTTAAACGAAAGACAATTAAGAGCAATGCGTTGTGCTGTGGATGTTGGATTACATGCTGGTGGTGCAACTATCAATGAACAAGGTGAAATAACAGGTAATGTTTCTGAAGCTGGTAAATTTGCAAAAAATACTGGATGATCATTAAAAGATGCAAGAGCTTATTTAACCAATAACTCTGGTTTAGGAATTGACGATATTAAACGTGAAACTAAACGTTACCTTGGATATACTGGACAAGCAGTTTCATACTACAATGGTCTTAATGTAATTGAAGGACTATACATGCAAGCTAAAAATACTTATGAAACTAATAATGAAGGAAAGGATTTCTTAAATTGATCATTAACTTCAGCTACTAATGCTAACACTGCTCCATTATTTGATATTATTCTAAGAAATGGAAATGTACCAATTCAAGTGTTAAACCAAGCAGTTACGAACTTCATTAGAACAACCTACTAATAAAAACAAAGAATTTTAACAAATTTATATTTAGGAAGTAAAAATAAGATACTTATCAAAAAGTATTATAATATATATTACATATGGATCCCAATCATCTCAGTCTTGCGACTATTATAGCTTTAGGTTTCTCTTTACTTTTATTAATTCTATTAAGTGCTTTATTTTCAGCATCAGAAACTGCCTATACTACAATTACTAATTTTAAATACGAAACACATTATAAAAAGAAGAAAAAGAATTGAGTTTTTAAAATCAACAATAAACTTTTAAATAACTTCTCAATGACTTTATCTACCATTTTGATTTCTAATACATTAGTGAATGTGGCGGCTTCCACTCTTTCTACCCTTTTCTTTACAAGTGTCATTTTAAATTATTCGAATGCTTCTAATGCCGAGGCTATTGGAACAGGTTTAGCCACTGGGATAGTCACTTTTCTTATTTTGATTTTTGGAGAATTTTTACCCAAAGCTTTTGCCCGCAATCATAGCTTATGATTTATTAAAATATTTGGAGTAGTCATTTATGTGTTATATTACTTATTTTTTCCTATTAGTTGGATATTAAATAAAGTAATTAAACCTGAAAAAAAGAACTCTGTCACTGAACAAGAAATTGATACCTTAATTGACATCGTCTCTAATGAAGGAGTTTTAGAAAACTCAGAAGCTTCATTAGTCTCTAACTCCTTAAGATTTGATGAAACTAAAGTGGCTAGTGTAATGCTTAAAAAAGATCAAATTGTCTATGTTAATGCAGATGATAGTAAGCAGACAATTTTAACCGTCTTTAATGAACATCCCTATTCACGACTTCCTTTAAAAAAAGGTTCTAATTTTATCGGATACATTGATGTTAAAACCTTTATTTCCCTTATTAATAAAAGATCAGCTTCTTTTAATGTCAATGATATTGCTAAGCCAATTCTAAAAGTTAGTCAATATCAATCATTAGACTCAGTATTTCGAGAAATGCAAGTGAATCAAATCCATATTGCTTTGGTCAAGAAAAACTTAAATTCCCAACAAATCTTGGGAATGGTCACAATGGAAGACATTTTAGAATTCTTAGTAGGTAATATTCAAGATGAACACGATATTACTTTACCTGTCACCGAAATCAATGATTTTACGTGAAAAGTAGCTGCTGATTATTCAGCAAATAAATTTATTAAAGAAGAAATTAAATTACCAATTCAAATTGATAGTGCATTAAATATTAAAGAATGATTAAAAATGGAATTTGATGTCGAAAGATTTAGCGATAAAGATAAATTTCAAAATGATTTCTTTAGTGTCGTTGCTAGAACTACTAATCACAAATTATTCTTTATCTTTGAAAAGAAAGATATTACTATTTTTTAATTATTTCAAGAATTTTCTTATTATTAATAATTCTTTGGTTTACCATCTTGTAAGATAAACTATCAGCTTCATATTTTTTAAGTTCAGCTTCAGCTTTAGCTATTTCATTATTAATAGCATTCACATCAACTTTCTTTAGATCAATAAAGTTTTGGGTAATAATCCGCGCTTCATTATTTTCAAAGAATAAACTTCCTGATGTCACGATGTATTCTTCCTTTTGATTATTTTTCACTTTTAAAACAAGGACATTTGGTTTTAGTAAAGCAATTAAATTCACATGGTTAGCATAGATTCCAATTCTTCCCTTGAAAGTTGTTGTTTCTAAGGAATTAATTGGTTGATCAAATTGCACACCTTCAGGAGTAATGATTCTTAAATTAAAGCTGCTCAAAATTATTTTCCTTTCTTGTTATATCTATCATAAACTTCTTGAATAGGTCCAGCATACAAGAAGTAACTTTCTGGAATATCATCACATTTTCCTGAAATGATTGCGGCAAATCCTTCAACAGTATCTTTAACAGGGACAAACTTTCCTGGTTTACCAGAGAACTTTTCAGCCACAAAGAAAGGTTGTGATAAATAGTTTCTAATCTTCCGTGCACGAGCAACAGTCAATTTATCTTCTTCAGATAATTCATCAATTCCTAGAATAGCAATAATATCTTGTAATTCATCAAATTTTTGTAAAATTTGTTGTACTTTACGAGCAACATTATAATGTTCTAATCCCACAATCTTAGGTTCTAGTAATCTTGATGCAGATTCTAGCGGGTGGATAGCAGGGAAAATCCCTAAAGCAGCAATACTTCTATCAAGAACAGTCTTCGCATCCAAGTGTGAGAAAGTAGTAGCAGGAGCAGGGTCAGTTAAGTCATCAGCTGGTACATAAACTGCTTGTACTGAAGTAATTGAACCTTTTTTAGTAGAAGTAATTCTTTCTTGCAATGAACCCATTTCAAAAGCTAATGTAGGTTGGTAACCAACAGCTGAAGGCATACGACCTAACAAAGCAGATACTTCTGAACCGGCTTGAGTGAAACGGAAGATGTTATCAATGAATAACAACACATCTTGTCCATATTCATCTCTAAATTCTTCAGCCATTGTTAAAGCTGTTAAAGCAACTCTCATCCGTGCTCCAGGAGATTCATTCATTTGTCCGAAGACTAAAGCAGTTTTATCAATAACTCCACCTTCAATCATTTCATAGTATAAATCATTCCCTTCACGAGTACGTTCTCCTACTCCGGCAAAAACTGATAAACCACCATGGTTCTTAGCAATGTTGTGAATTAGTTCTTGTACTAGTACTGTTTTACCAACCCCAGCACCACCAAATAGACCAATCTTTCCACCTTTTACATAAGGAACTAGTAAGTCAATAACTTTAATTCCTGTTTCTAAAATTTCAGTAGTATTAGCTTGTTCTTCATAAGAAGGAGAAGCACGGTGAATTGGTAGTAATTTAGGATTTTTTAAAGCTGGTTTACCATCGATAGGATCACCAGTTACATTAAACATTCTTCCTAAGACATCTCTTCCTACAGGAACACTAATAGGAGCTCCAGTATTGATAACTTCTAAACCTCTACTTAATCCATCAGTAGTATCCATAGAGATACAACGAGCAACATTACTAGATAATAATTGTGCTACTTCTAGAACTAATTTTTTGCCATTGTTGTAGACAATAAGAGCATCCTTAATTTTGGTGGTACTATTTGATTTAGAAAAATCAACATCCACAATAGGACCTAGTACTTGAATAATTTGTCCAACGTTTTTAGTTGTTTTGTTATCTTTAGTATTATTAACTTTCTTACTTGTATTTTTTTCCATAATTTAACTCCTTCTTAATTATCCTCATTACCAGCCACAATTTCAATAATTTCATTAGTAATTTTTGCTTGACGAATCCGGTTATAAAGTAACTTGTATTTGTTGATTAATTCCTCAGCATTTGTACTTGCAGTATCCATAGCATTTCTTCGCGAAGCACATTCACTTAAGATAGATTCCACCAGAGCAGCATAAATTAGCATTGAAATATATTCAGGAATGATGGCTTTCACAATAGCTTTTTTGTTAGGTTCAAAATCATAGTCAGCAAGTCTTGGTGGTTTCTCTTGTACCTTCTTGATTTCAGGATCGAAAGGGAAAACATCAAGGACAGTAGATTTAAAACTAATAGCATTAATAAATTTGGTATAACAAACCTTAACTTTGCCATAATCACCAATAATTAACTTATCAAAAATTTCATTTCCAATAGTGGCACACATTTCTTGAGTAATTTCAGCATTCACATCAAACATTGAAGTATCTCAGAAAGTTGCATTTGGATAATGTTTTCTAAAATGATCATTTCCTTTTTTACCAAAGATAATAAAAACATCATCCGCATTTGCTTGTTTGTGAACTTCTTTAAAAGTGTTGATATTATATCCTCCACATAAACCTAAATTTGAAGTAATAATAATTCACAAAGTTTTATTACTACTATGTTCAAGATTAAAATCTTTATCATCAGTTAATAATAACAAGTTACCGATAGCTGCATAGTATTCTTGAAAATAATCTTTTGATTGCATAAATTTTTTAGTTTGCTTTGAAAGCTTACTCGCAGCAATTAATTTCATTGCATTAGTAATCTTAGAAGTTGATTGAATAGAAGCAATTCTTCTTTTGGTAGTTGCTAAAGACATTATTTTTTTGCTCCTTTCTTCTTAGATTTAGCTTTGGCTTTTTTAGTTTTTTCTAATGGAGGGAAAACAGCTCTTCACTTAAATATAAAGTTTCCAAATGAAACTAATAATCCAACAGCTGTAATAGGTAATAAGATATATGCTGCTAAACTAGTAGGAATGTAACTAGTTAAAATAAATCATGCTAATCCTTCTTGTCCTTTTTCAGCATATAATTCTGCAAAGTTAGGTGCTTCAGCCGTTCCAAAGATATTAATAAAATCATGTCAATCAGTTCATGGGTTTTTACCAAAGTAACCAGTTTTATTTATATTTGCTGGATTAGCTAAGGCTGCATGATCAAATGCTTTTGTGTAATCGATAGATAATCATGTCACGATTCCCATAATGAAAATAAAGAACACAATAGTTAAAGATGTTCAAACAATGAATTTTCTTTTAGCTTTACTATCAGCTTTTTTTCACAAGGAAGCTGTTCTTTTTGACATGATTATTTTTTAACCTTTCCATTTGCTGGTTTTTTAATTCAACAGAAATAACAAATATGTTTACCGTTTTCTAATTTAATAGAAGCTCAATTATCTTTTTGTTTACAAATTGAACATTGAACTTGTTTTTCGTTATAACCTGCTTTTTGGTGTCATTCTTTTCTTCTTTTGTTGTAATCATACTTAGCGTATTCTTCTAAAGATACTACTTGGTGTTTTTGAGTAGTTGGAATTTCATTAGCTTTTGGTTTTTTTACTACTAAGTTGTTAAGAGATTTTTTAGCAGGGGTAACATTCTTAGAAACTAGTTGAGGTTCTTTTACCTTTACTTCTTTTTTTTCTTCCTTAACTTCTTCAACTACCTTAACTGATTTTTTTTCAGTTGGATTGATAGTTTTAATTCTCTTTCCCGCAGCTTCTTCATTATCATTAATATCTAATAATGTTTTGTCTAAGATTGGATCATATTCATAGTTAGGAATTTGATTTAGGAAATTAATAATAAATTTCTTAGAGAAATAAGATAATTGTAATGAGCTTTCATCATCAATCACTTTATTATTATCAATTTCTTCTCTTGTTGAAGTTGTTTTAAAAGCATTTAAGATTTCTTCTTTAAATCTAGCAATTAAATCATTTGGAATGAAATCAATTAATTTATTGTTGATGATAAATAATAATAATATTTGGTCAACATTAGCATAAGGAGAAGCTTGTTTTTGCTTAATAGTATTCATAATCTTTTCCCCATGTAATAATACTAATTTAGTTTCATCATCTAGGTCTGAACCAAATTGAGAGAATGCTTGTAATTCACTATAGTTAGCCAAATTTAACTTTAATGAACCAGCAACTTGTTTCATACATTTATATTGCGCTGCAGAACCTACTCTAGATACTGATAAACCTGCATCAACAGCTGGTCTTTGTCCAGCATTAAATAAGTTAGTTTGCATAAATAATTGACCATCAGTAATAGAAATTACATTGGTTGGAATATAAGCTGAAATATCACCAGCTTGAGTTTCGATAATTGGTAGAGCAGTAATTGAACCACCACCATTTTCTTTATTCAATCGACAAGCTCTTTCTAGTAAACGAGAGTGTAGATAGAAAACATCCCCTGGATAAGCTTCACGACCTGGAGATCTTTTTAACAACAAAGATAAGGTACGGTAACTAACAGCATGTTTAGATAAATCATCATAAACAATTAATACATCTCTACCTTGAGACATTCAGTATTCAGCTAATGTTACTCCCACAAATGGAGCAATATAGTTTAATGCCGGTAAGTCATCAGCTGGTGAAGAAATAATGGTAGTATATTCCATTGCACCGTGTTGATCTAAAGTTCTTTTAATTTGTGAAACTGAAGATGACTTTTGTCCAATTGCTACATACACACAAAGGATACCTTTTCCTTTTTGGTTAATAATGGTATCGATAGCAATAGTTGTTTTCCCGGTTTGTCTATCTCCAATGATTAATTCTCTTTGTCCTCTACCAATAGGAAACATTGAGTCAATAACAATAATCCCTGTTTCTAAAGGTTGATTAACAGATTGTCTAGTCATAACTCCAGGAGCAACTCTTTCGATAGGTAAGAAGTTCTTAGTTTTAATTGGAGGTAATCCATCAATAGCTTTACCAGTAGCATCCACTACTCTTCCTAAAAATTCATCACCAACCATAACTTCAGAAACACGGTTAGTCTTTTTAACAATTGAACCTTCTTTGATGTCTCCAAAGTTTCCTAAACAAGCGATGGCTACAACATCTTCATTAATGTTTAAAACTAAACCTTCAGTTTTATTTTCAAAAACAACAATTTCATTTAACATTACATGACTTAAACCAGAAGCAATGATAATTCCATCTGAGTTAGAGATAACTTTCCCTTCTTCATAGTTAATCATAGTATTAGAATATTTTTTGATTTGTTGTTTGATGATATCGCTATATCTTTGTTTATCACTCATATTTAACTCCTTACATTAATTTGCCGCTAATAAGCTTCTTTTTATTTCATCCAATTTTGATTTAATACTATTATCAATCCGGTTAGAGTCATATTCAATACTAATTCCAGCAATATAACTTGGATCAATAAAAATTTCTGGTATCACTTTTTTCATTTTTAATTTAGTAGAGACTTTTTTTACAATGGCATCAATATCATTTTTAGATAATTCATAAGCAGAGGTAATTTTAACAATTAAGTAGCCCATATCTTTTGACATCTTATCGATAATATCTTTTAGGATATCTAATAGATACTTAAGATCATCTTTATCTACCATATAAAAAAACATATTTTTTAAATAATCTGTTTTGTTCTTTGCTAACAATTCAGTTATTAATTTTTTCTTAACATCGTTTTCAACAATAGGAGAACCTAGTAAATTTATATATTCTTGGTTTTCTTTAATAGCATGGTAAAGGTCGTGAACTTCGTCAAAGACAACTTCACGCTTAACATTATTGTCAAGTGCTTCAATAAAAGCTGTTCCATATTGACTTACTAATTCACCTTTAATATCCATACTATAATTCCTTATCTATTTTGTTTAAAAAGTCTTCAACAAATTTCTTGTTGTCTGCACTTTTAATATTCTTTTTAGTTAATTCTTCAGCTGCAGATAGAATTAAATCAACATTTTCATTTTGCATTTCATTTTGCATTTTTAATTTCATTCTTTCGACTTCATTAGCAGCTTCTTTTAGTGTTAACTCATAGTTTTTTTGAGCTTCAATTTTAGATTCAGAAATGATGTTAGCTGATTGACTTCTAGCATCTTCGATCATTTGAGATGTTCTAATTTGAGTTTCTGAAATAGTTTCTTTAATTTTAGCTTCTTCTTCAAAAATGCTAACTTTCTTAGCTTCTATTTCATTAATTTCTCCCATTACATATTGTTTTCTTTTTTCAATCATTTCATTATATGGTTTTCAAACAAATTTACTTACCACAATAAATAAAATAATAGTTGCAATAATTTGCGCTACAAAGATAATAGGTTGTGGGAAAACTAGGTTAACAATTTCAGAACCATTAACTCCATCAATTGTTCCACTACAACTAGTTAAAAAAGGTAGAACTAGTGTAAAAGAAACTAATAACAATAAAAAAGGTAATAACTTTTTTAAATGTTTCTTCATGCTAAAAACCTCATTAAATAGTTGGTGCAACGAAAATTAAAAGAATTGCAATAATTAAACCATAAATAGCAGCAGATTCAGCAATCGCCATCCCTACAATCATAGTTGACATAATTTGTGACTTTACTTCTGGGTTTCTTGACACAGCTAAAGCTGCTGCCCCAGCTGCATAACCTTGACCAGCCCCAACACCTGAAGCTCCTACTAATGCTAACCCAGCACCAATGAAAGCTCCTAGATATTTAGCTCCAGTATCAGTAATTCCAGTAGCAGTAGCAGCGTCGCTAGCTGCTGCTAATGTTGTAATAGTATCGTTTCCACTTTGGAAAGCTTCAATAATAGCTGTTATATCCATAAATTTCTTCTCCTTTATTATTGTTGAATATTTTGAGTTAATTCTTTATTTGAAGGGTTTGTGATTTCTGAATTGATTTCGGGAGTAGTTTCTTCTTGATAACCTTCATCACCATAGATACCTAAAGATCAATAAGTAACTGATAGTAGCACGAATACGTAGGCTTGAACAGCTCCAGTAAACAATGTTAGATAAGCTAACATAAAAGGCATAATAATAATTCCACCCAAGATAATAATTCCGATTTGAGGATAAGAACCTGATATTTGACTACATGCTCAAAATAATACAGAGTAGATAATTGAACCAGCAATAATATTTCCTCATAGACGGAATGTTAAAGAAATCAATGGAGTAATCTTACCTAAAATAGCAAAAGGATTCACCATAAAGTAAAAATGTTTTCCTTTAATTTTGATACCAATTAAAAAACTTTTTAAGTAATCCAATTTTTGATATTTTACTGATAAGATAATTGAAGTAAATCATGTAATTAATCCCAAAGTTAAAGGAACAGTATAAGAAGTTGTAGTTTCTTTAAGTCCAAATAAGGCAAGCATATTAGAAATAAAGATGTATGCAAATAAGAAAATTACATACGGGGTGAATTTGATAAATTTATAACCTAAATTATCAACCACAATCTTTTTGACTGCATCAATGAAAGCATCAACAATAATAACCAATTTTGAATCATATTGTTTAACATCCATCTTCTTAACTTTATTATAGTAACTAAAAAAGATTACTAAAAGGATAATAGTAACGACTAGTATAGAAAAGATGATACCGATAATTGGTGATTGAAAAAAATTACCAGCTTCTCACTTATCCATATTTCCTCCATTTCCTTCAATAAAAATTAAACAGGCAAGTTTGCCTGCACTAATCATTATACTACTATTTAAAAAATTAATTAATGTAATTACGAAATCAAAAAATATCTAAAAGTTTAAATCTAAAACTTATGAAAAAAGATATTTTTTATAATCTTTTAAAAACCGCTATTTTATCCGTAAAATGAGGCTTATTTTTTTAAAAATAAAGCTAAATGTATGAGTATATTTTTTATATAATCAAACAATAGTTGATTAGCAATAAGAAAATACCTTTTAACTAATAATCTTCTTGCAAAACATTTCAAACATTTTTATAACTTTTCTTACCGGTCATAACATTTTTGACATTCTTAACAAAACAATCAACAGTTTTATTAAAATGAGGGCATTTTTTAAGTAAAACTTCCAAATTTATTTTTTCCATAGTTTCACGGAAAAACGAAGGCTTAGAATAATGATAATCTACTAAAATATCTTCAATCCTTTTGGATGGATTTTCAAGATAATATTCTATATCACTTTCCTCTTGAGTATTTATCAATTCTCTTTCTGCTACTCTAAGACCTAAACTATTTATTTGGGATACAAGAACATTAGGTTGAGAAAATAAAAGAGTTTCAAATTCTTGAATAGAAATTCAAGGTAATACATAATGATTTTCATTTGTCTTTATCTTTTTGAAATGAGTTTCATATATTGAATCAAAAATTTCATTTGGTTTCTTATTAAAAAGTTTCATACCTCAATTATTGTGATAGATATCAAGGGCATAGACACAAATATCAAAATTATTTAAAAGGCTTTTTGTTTGATTATAGATATTACCAAAGGATTGAGAACCGTGCCCACCTATATTAAAAGGACTTATATATATTTCTTCTTTTGATGATCAATCAATGGAGTTATCTTTATATTTTAGTAAGTTAATGAATAATTCACTAGTAAAATATTTTTCTTCAGTTTCACCTTCTACAATAAAACATATTCTTACCATTTTACTTCTCCACCAATAAGAGATGAACATCAAATATCTCCAAGTGAATTTTCATCTTTCATCATATCTTTAACTACTTTATATAAAAATTCATCCTCAGATAACTTTTTAAAAAAAGTTTCACCCTTAACATAATTAGCAATAAATAAATTTTGTGGGTCCATTTCAGAAAGAAAAAGAGGACTTTGCGTCGCTATTACTAATTGATTACGTTTAGCTGTACCTTTTATAATTTTAGTTAAAGATTTAATGGCACTTGGATGTAATCCTAGTTCTGGTTCATCCAAGATAATAATAGAATTTTCTTGTGGTTGCATTAAGCAGACAAGTAAGGCAATATATCTAAGAGTACCATCAGAAAAATCTTTTACATTAAATAGCATACCTTCTAAATATCGATTTGTTCATTGTAAAGATAGATATTTTTTACCATTATAGTCAACAAATTCTGTATATTGGAAATCAAGGAAATATGGAGCAATTTCTCTAATACATAAAATTAATTGATTATAAATAGAGTTATGATTCTTTCTTAGGTTGTAAAGAATCAAAGCAAGATTTTGCCCATTATCCTCCAATACATCACCACGTAGTGTTATATCACTAGGTCTTTTAAGAATTGAAGCAAATCCTGTATCATGAAAATGATAGTATTTGATACTATCAAAACAATTGACAATATGTGTATAACAAATACCTTTCTTTAATTGTGTAGAAACATGTTCTAAGGTTTCTGTATCGTCAAATAATATACTCCGAGCTGGCATAATTGATGAAATGTCATACCATAAAGGAGTAGGATAATTTGTATCTCAAACACCAAAACTTTCTGTTGAAAAGGTAAAATAAGGCATAGAAGTATTAGCATCACTAGATTGTGATAAAACAAATCGATACACATTGTATAAATCCTGCGAAGAATTTTCTAAGAAATCTACATCAATCTCTATTTTTTCATTATTTTTATAAGCAAAATAATTTAATAACTTATCTGTTCCACCAATACGACTAATGGTATCGTTAATGTTTTTTTCTTTTCTAAAACTTCTTAGTAAAGAAAATAAATTAAGTAAATTAGTTTTACCAGCTCCATTAGGACCTACAAATACATTTAAATTACTTAAGGATAACTCAGCTGATTTAATTGATTTA
This sequence comes from Mycoplasmataceae bacterium, assembly GCA_020024735.1. GTDB lineage: Bacteria > Bacillota_I > Bacilli_A > Mycoplasmatales > Mycoplasmoidaceae > Mycoplasma_L. Next base: position 16,781 of record JAHHTI010000002.1, read on the forward strand.
AAATTTTTTATTGTTATTTTTTTGATAGTAGCCATATTAATAATTATATATAGTTATTTTCTATAAATATCATTAATCAATTTATGAAAAAAGATAAAGACAATTAAGGATTATTAATGAGTGCTTTTGCCTTACAAAACAAGAACATTTAAAAATTTTTAAAATTTTTTAGTGATTTTGCAAAAAAACAGCACTTACATATATGGAGAGATAATTGAATATCTTTCTAAACAAAAATTATAAGGAGTAAAAAAATGAATTACATCATAGGAAAAGTCGTTTGACATTCAAAAAAAAGAATTATTGTTGAAGCTAACAATATTGGATATTTATTAAATACTATCAATGGAGAAAATTGATTAGATGATAAATATCAAAAAATTTACATCTATAGATTTATTAAGTTAGATCATAAAAATACTTTAGTAGAAGAATATTATGCTTTTAATAGTTACTTGGAAAGAAATCTTTTTGCTGATTTACTATCAATTAATGGGATTGGAGCAATTACTGCTTTTAACATTATGCATAATGAAGTAGATACTTTATTACAACTAATTGTAGAACACAATTATGAAGCACTAAGTAATTGCCAAGGTATTAATAACAAAACTGCATTATTAATATGTAACTCTTTGGATAAAAAATATGCGCATTTTGTAAAAAATATGTCTCCTGCTAGTAAGCAAAAAACAGAATTAAATAAGGATTTAGTCTTTGCCTTAAAAAAATTAGGCTACAATTCAGAAGACTTAAAATACCTTAATGAATTAGAAATCAATCAAGAGTGTGAAATTAGTGAACTAATTAGTCAATCAATTAAGTTAATTGCCGAAAAACATGAACAAGCCAACTATTAGACCACAATATCTTAATGAATTTATTGGTAAAAAAGAATTAGTCACTAATTTAGAAATCTTTATAGAATCTGCAAAGAATCGGAAACAACCTTTAGATCATATCTTATTTTATGGATTAGCAGGAACAGGGAAAACAACCTTAGCTCATATTGTGGCTAATGAAATGAATTGTAAAATAAGAGTCATTCAAGGAACACATTTGAAAAAGAATGTGGATTTAATTAATCTAATTTCCCTAGTGAATGAAGAGGATGTTATTTTTATTGATGAAATCCAAGCAGTTAGTCTAGAGTGTATGGAAACCCTTTATGGAGTTATGGAAGACTTTTGTATCGATATAATGTTAGGAAAAGATAATGATGCCAAAATGACACGGCTTAAATTACCTCATTTTACCTTAATAGGAGCAACTACATCTTTAGGAGAATTACCTACCCCATTAGAGGAAAGATTTGAAATCTCTTTCTTTTTGGATAGTTATGAACAAGAAGAAATTGTCCAAATATTAGAGATAAATACGAAAAAATTAAATATGCAAATTAGCAATGAAGAATTAGAAATAATCGCATCCCATTGTAAAGGTATCCCACGGATAGCTAATAAAATTTTAAAAAGAGTCAATGACTTCAAAGGCTTTGGTGGAAGTGTTCCGACTGAGGATATTCTTCGTAAGCTAGAAATTTATGAGTATGGGTTATTAAAGGTAGACCTATTATACTTGAAAGCTCTCTATGCAGCTGGTGAACACATTGGACTAAAAACGTTAATTTCTATGACACAGCTTGATCAAAAAACCATCGAATCAAGCATTGAACCATTTTTATTAAGAAACCATTTAATTCTCAAAAGTAGTAATGGAAGGATGCTTACAGAAAAAGGAGAAATTTATATTCGCGATAAATTAAATAATTGTGAACTAAATATTTAATATTTATTTAAAGCAAAAGATAACCTTATTAATGTTTTTATTTAAAGCCACAAAACGTTCTTCGTATTCGGTGGCAATATTTTGTTGATTGCAAGGATTATCAATATCTGCATACAAGTCCGTGGTGGCATAAAGTACTTTAATATCTTTTCGTTCTTTAATAACTTCCATTGTATATGCAAATAAACCATCATTATCAGTTTTTAAGATTATCTTAGCATCAGGCTTAAGAATTTGTTTATAGATATCTAGAAAATTAGGAGAAGTTAATCGATTTTTAGTATGTCTTTTTTTAGGTCACGGATCAGAAAAGTTAAGAAATATTTGACTAATGCTATGAGAAGCAAAAATGGTCGTTAATTGACGAGCATCAAAATTGATGATTCTTAAATTACTTAGCTTTTCATCACTACTAGTAAATTTCTTAACTGCTTTAGCACAAATTGTTTCATTAAGTTCGATTCCAAGAAAATTTATTTCAGGAAAGGCTATTGCATTTTTCATAATAAATTGACCTTTACCCATTCCTATTTCTAGAAAAATTGGATTATCATTACCAAAGGTTTTTCCTCACTGACTTGCTAAGAGTGTAGGATTAGCAATAAAAAACTGAGGGTAATTATTTAAAATTTCTGAAGCATTGTGAAGTTTTCTTAAACGCATATTCTACCTATTATAAATATCCTTTCTTATGTGGTTCTAATGTTTCTAAATGAGGATAACCACATTGCTTAATCACCTCATAAACAGCAATGGCAACAGTATTGGATAAATTCAAACTCCGAATATTTTTAGTAGTAGGAATGCGAATTAAAGTATCCATATATTGTTCAAGAATTTCCTTAGGTATTCCTGTTGATTCTTTACCAAACATTAAATAGACATCTTTATTATTGCAATAATTATAAGCATCTGGTTTATTTTTTCCATATCTGGTATAGATGAAAATTTGTTCTGGGCAACATGTGTTGATAAAGTCTTCAAAGCAATCATATTCATGATACTCTAGGAATTGCCAATAATTAGCAGCGGAACGAACTATTTTTTTATCATTTAAGAAAAATCCATAAGGACGGATTAAATGTAAAACTACATCAAAACCTACACATGTACGGGCAATGTTTCCAGTATTTTCTGCAATTTCTGGTTCAAATAAAATAACATTAATTTTAGGCATGATTGATCTCCTTATCAATATATTTTATAATTCTATCAATTAAAAAAGAAGGAGTTGAAGCACCAGCTGTGATTGCACAGCATTGCTTATCATTAAATCACTCGCAATCGATATCCTTAATATCATTCACAAAATAACTTTGAACCTTTGATTGAGCAATATGGTATAGTTCATTAGAATTGGATGATTTATAATCACCTATCACAATACAGATATCAATGTCTTCATCCATATTCATCACTGCCTCTTGTCTTACCTTGGTAGCTAAACAAATATCATTAACTACTTCAATGTTAGGAAATTTTGATTTGAGTAATGAAGTTAAATTTTGCAGTACTAAATAACTTAAAGTAGTCTGGTTAGTACAAAAGATTTTCTCACTATTTAAAGTTAGGTTTTTTATATCATCCTCATTTTCTACTAATATAATTTGGGAATCAATTTTTAAAATCGCATTAGTCTCTGCATGAGAAGCTTTACCAATAAAAATAACTTGATAACCTGCTGCTAATTTAGTTTTAATCAATTCGTGGGTCTTGTAGACATATTTACAAGTTAAATCTACGATTTCAAAACCTTTTTTATGAGCTAAATCAATCACTTGGTAATCTGTCCCGTGGGCTGATAAAATTAGGATAGTATCTGTTTGTGATGGTAATGCTTGGATAATTTCATAACGACTCTTAGAGTTGTCATCAAGGATGGTAATACCACGAGCAGATAAATCATCAATAACCTTTTGATTATGTACTAATCAACCTAACATATAGATTTTTTTATGAGGGTTGTTTTCAATAGTTTTAATGGCATTATTATATGCAGACATCACACCATAACAAAATCCTTGAGGAATTATTTTTTTAATTACCATATATTACTTCTTGTTTAAATTTAAAGAATCAATTGATTCTAATAGGTTTTGTAGTTGAGTTTCATATTTAGCTAATTTTTCTTTTTCAATATCTACCTTAGTTTTAGGAGCTTTTGAAACAAAGTTAACATTAGCTAGAATATTTTTTGAACGTGCTACTTCTGCCTCTAATTTTTTAACCATTAATTGCATTTTGGCAATTTCTTTTTCGTGATCAAAAAGGTTCTTAGTAGGAATTTCAATAATAAAATTATCTACCACATCAGTAATTTTGTTTTCCATTAAACTAATATTAGAAACATTAACAATTTCAGCATTAAGCGCTAATAAATAATGGTTATACAACTTGACACGATTAGAAAACTTTTTAATATTGTTCTTTGCCAAAATATTAATCGATAAATGTTCTTTAGTATTGTTGGTTGATCTAATTCTTCTAATAGATTCAATAATTTTAATTAAATCACTAATTTCAGTTTCTTTTTTAAGAGAAATTTTTTCTGGTCACTTTTCTTTAATAATTGAAGATTTTGCCCCTGGTAATAATTGGTATATCTTATCAGTTATAAATGGACATTGAGGATGCAACATAATTAAAATAGAATTTAAAACATATAATGTGGTGGTGACCACGCTTTGTTTTACTTCTTTATTATTTAAATCAGCTTTAGCTAATTCGATATAAGTATTACAAAAATCATTTCAAACAAAATCATTTAAAATTTTGCTACTAACCACAAAGTTGTAATCATTCATATGCTTAGTTACTTTAGTAATGGTAGTATTTAATTTATTTAAGATTCACAAACAAATGCTTGGAAGGTTATTGACCTTTAATGGACCATGATAATTTTCTTCATTATTCATTAAAATAAATCGCGCAGAGTTTCACAACTTATTTAGATAATTTCAATTAGCTTCTATTTTTTCAATTGAAAAGTTCAAATCTTCACCAATAGTAGAAGAAGAAGTTAGGAATAATCTTAAAGAGTCTGCTCCATATTGAGCAATAATTTCCATTGGGTCAATCCCATTACCTAATGACTTAGACATTTTTCTTCCTTGAGCATCTCTCATCAAACCATGGATATATACTTTTTGAAAAGGAATTTGTTCAGTGAAATAAGATGACATGACCATCATTCTTGAAACTCAGAAGAAGATGATATCATAACCAGTTACTAACACACTAGTTGGGAAAAAGGTTTTAAATAATTCTGTTTCCTTTGGTCAATTAAGTGTCACAAAAGGTCATAATGAAGAAGAGAATCAAGTATCTAAAACATCTTCTTCTCTTCGTCATTCAGAGATTGGTTTAGGAGCATCTTCACCAACATAAATCTTTTTTGTTTTTTTATGATACCAAACAGGAAGTTGGTGTCCTCATCATAATTGTCGAGAGATACATCAATCTTCAATTTTTTCTAATCATTGTTGTAAAGTTTTATCAAAACGTGGAGGTAAAAACTTCACATTATTTGTTTTCTTTTTTTGGTTTTGAAGAACTTTTTTTACCAATGGTTTCATCTTTATAAATCATTGTTCACTTAGATAAGGTTCAACAATTTCATTAGTTCTTTCACTATAACCAATTTGGGTTTCATATTGTTCATCAATCTTTTCGACAAAACCATTTTCTTTTAAGGTGGCTACTAATTGTTTACGACAAACAAATCGATTCAATCCTTGGTATTGTTGACATAACTCATTCATTGTTCCATCAGGATTCATAATTTTAATCATTTTCATTTTGTATTTTAATCCTAATTGATAGTCATTAAAATCATGGGCTGGAGTACATTTCATTGCCCCTGTTCCAAAATTAATATCAACATACTTATCAGCGATGATAGGGATTCATTGAAGATTAGCAGGATTTAAAACTTTTTGACCTATATATTGTTTATATCTTTTATCATTAGGATTAACCACAATACAAGTATCACCAAACATTGTTTCTGGTCTAGTAGTAGCTACTACTAAATAATTTTTACGTTGTTCATCCAAGAAATATTTAAAATAATACATCTTGCTTTGAACATGCTTATGAATAACTTCAATATCACTAATAGCCGTTTTTAGCTTAACATCTCAATTAACTAATTTATGTCCTTTATAAATTAACTTATTATTATATAAATCAACAAATACTTTATTAACTGCTTTATTGACTTCTAAATCCATTGTAAACTTTTCACGATTATAGTCTAAAAGTAAACCTAATTTAGCTCATTGTTCATGAATGGTACGAGATTGTACTTCTTTTCAAACCATTAATTGTTTTAAGAATTCTTTTCTGCCTAATGCTTGTTTATCAGTGTGCTTTTCAGTTTCTAAATATTTTTCAAATTTTGTTTGCGTTGCTATTCCGGCATGGTCTGTTCCAGGAATTCACATGGTACGGTATCCATTTAATCTTTTAAAACGAATAATTGTATCTTGAATGGAAGAATCTCAAGCGTGTCCTAAATGAAGTACACCGGTAACATTTGGAGGAGGTAAAATCATCGAAAAAGGTTTACCCTTTTTAGGTGTAGTGTATAACTTATTATCTATTCATTGTTGATAGATGTCTTTTTCAAAATCTTGCGGGATATATTTTTTTTCTAAATTACTTTTCATTGATAACTCGATAAATGGTTTTTTTTAGTATTTCAATATTTCTTTTTGTCTTAGCACTTACCAAAATAAAATGATCAACTGGGACTGATAAGTATTGAGAGATTTTACTTAATTGATTTTGATAAGTTGAAATGTTTTGTTTATCAATCTTATTCAAAATAACATAGTGATGGATAATGTTATCTTGAAAGTAGGCAGCCATTTGTTCATCAAGAGTGGTTATTACATTGGCATCACACACTTGAAATACAGCATGCAAATTAGGTGATTCGACAATATAATTTTCAATAATTTGTTGAATCTTTTTTTGCGTTTCTTTATTGGCCTTAGCAAACCCGTAGCCCGGTAAATCCACTAAACGATAATCACCAGCATCAAAATAATTAACCACTTGAGTTCTTCCAGGATTAGCAGATGTGCGTGCTAAATGATTTTGATTAGCCAAGGCATTGATTAAAGATGACTTGCCTACGTTAGAACGACCAATAAAACAGATTTCTTTTTTATCATCCTTGATATAATCACAAGGATTTTCAGCTGATTTAACAAATTTCATTATTGTTGTTTAACAGCACGATTATAAATTTCATTAATCTGTTTTTCTGTAGGTTTTCGACCCATTTGTTGATACATCATTCTAATAGTATCTTTAGTAATAGGTGGATTCTTCTTGATTTGTTTCTTAATAACTTTAGTAGCAATAACATAACCAATCGCACAACCTACAAGAATTGCAAACGGAATTCCTAAGCTAAGTGATAAGATTAAAGATAAACTTGAAACCATATATTAGACCTTTCTATTATGCTTTTAAATTATACAAAAATTAAAGTTTATTTATAAATAAACTCCTTATAAAGAAGTTTTTAAGCGACTATAAAAGATTAGTAAAAAATTAGTAAAATTTTAGGAATTAAAACTTTTTATCTTTGTTATTCTTTATTTGTGTTAGGAGGAAATATGAATCAAGAAGAAATAAAAATATTGAAACAAATGATAAGAAATAAGCATCGGGAATATGTATTATTAGGTGCTTTATTGCCTTATGGATTAAAAGTATGATGAAAGGTTTTAAATGAAAGACAGTTTAATCACATCTTAGAAATTAATGATGGATATGCTATTATCTATCGTTCATACAATATAGTGGTAGATGAATTTATTAAGTATAAATTAGATCCTTGTTTGTTTATGTACAAATTTGGTCATCAAGTAAGAAATTTAGCTAATAACTATATTAAACATTTCAAGAAAAACCATCACCGTGTTTTAAATTCAAGTAACCAGAATGAAAATTTAGCAGATGTACATGCAGATACACATACGGTTGAATGAGATAAATATAATGCAAAACTCGAATATTACTTATCATTTTGTAAAAATGAATACGAAAAAAATTTACTGATTTTAAAGAGTCAAGGTTATTCCAATGTAGAAGTTGCTACTAAACTCCATGTGAATAGTAAAAAAATTGAAAATGACTTGTATATCATACGAAAAAATATAAGAAATAACGAAATTTATATATAATATAAAGGAGCTTAAAGCTCTTTTTTTTATACCCACAAATTGGAAAAAACATCAATGAAAAAAACTATTTCTCAAAAAACTGCAAAGAAAATCGGATTAATTTATGCCATTAGTATTTTAATTGGTAGTGTGGTTGGTGTTGGTATTTTTTTAAAAAATGGGAGTGTTTTCAAACAAAATAACTTTAATGATATTGGAATTTTAGTTTCATGAATTGTTGCTGCTGTAATTTCCTTATGTACAGCTTGAAGTTTTGGTGAAGTTGGAACATGTTGTAATGATCATGCTGGATTAGCGGCATGAGTTCGGAAGATAGTTCACCCTAAAATTGGTAAATTCGTTACTTTAATTCAACCTTTCTTTTATTATTGTATTATTGCTGCCTCAATTGCTATCTTTGCTTCTGAAACTTTTTTTCAATGTTTTATGGATTTAAAAAATCTCCACATGGGAGCTATTTTTGGATTTGCCGCTTTTTTATTTTTAGCCTTTGTTACTTTAAATTTTCTATCACTAAATGTTTCTAAAAAACTTCAATTAGGATTATCGTTTTTAAAAATAGTTCCGATTTTAATTGTAATTGTAATGGGAATTCTTTATGCTATCAAAAGTCCAAGTGACTCATTGTTCAATCCAAACAATCCTATTCGTGAAGGTTTTAGCTTTACTGGTGTGGTAATGTCTTTACCTGCTATTTTATTTGCCTTTGATTCGTTCATTGGGGTTGGTAACTTATCATTAGAAATGAAAGATCCCAAGAAAAATGTTCCGCTAACTATTATTATTGGGATGTCGTTAGTTGTTGTTATCTATTTAGCTATTAGTGTGACCCTAATGTTTACTGGAACTGGTTCAGCTACAGAAATTTTTAAAGAACCAATTATTAGCCAACAAGCGGTAAAAGTGCTAAAACCTGTTTTTAATGTCTTTTTATTTGTTTCGATTATTGGTGTATTAAATGCTTTCTCTCCAGTTTTAATTCGAAGTTTAGCATCAGTGATTGAAGATAATGTCCTTTATAATGGAAAGGCTTTTGATAATTTTATTTCGCAAAAAATTATTCGTGGAAAATGAGAATTGAAGAGTGGGTATGTGTTAGCCATTATAGGATTCCTGGTTTTCACTATTATTATTGGGATTCCCTCAATTGTCAAAAATACCGATTCCATTGTAGACTGTTTTAGTAATTTCCCAACCACACTCTTTTTTGGTGTATATGGGATTGCCATCTTAGGTGGATTAATTAACCGAAAAACCAAAAAAGTTAGTGTAAATAAAATCTTTGGTTTTTGAGTAACTGCTCCTATTGCTATTATTGGATGTTTTTTTGTTTTTGGCTTTCAAACATTTTACACTTTCTCTTTTCAAAATATTACCGCTGCTAATAATGTATCTGTTTTTGGAGCTTTCAAAAATGAGTTATCGATTACCAATTGAGAAGCTTCTGTCTTTTATTTTGTTTATCTAGTGATGTTGTTTCTTTTTTATTTTTTAAATGAACTTTTAATCAAAAAAAGTGAAAAACCTAAAAGTCCGGAATATTTCATCTTGGGAAAAGAAAAAAATAAATATGAAATAAGTGAGCACGAAATTGATAAAATTAATATAGATAGTAGCTTCATTGCAGAGCAGGACAGGAGGTACTATGGTTAAAAATTTAATATTGATTTGTGAAGAATGCCTCTCAAGAAATTACCATTACAAAAAATCACAAACCACAACCAAAAGGCTAGAATTAAAAAAATATTGTCCTAAGTGTAATCGAAACACTGTGCATAAGGAGTCCAAATAATGAGTTGATTAAATGATTCAGAAAATAAGAATGAAACTAGTAGTAACTCCTATTCTCGTAAGGAAGAGTATAAGAATACTCGTAAAATAATTAAACAATCTTGAGCTCAAAAGAAAGCGATTAAGGCAGAAAAAAAGAAAAAACTTAATGAAGAATGAGCAGTTATTAAAGAAAAAAAATTAGCTTATAAGAAAGAAATTAAAGAAATTAAACAAAATTATAAAATTCAAAAGAAAGAACTAAAAAAGAATTGTTCAAAAGATGAATATCAAGAAAAATTATATGAATTAAAGGATAATACATATGATGCAATCGAAAAGATTAAGAAAATCATCTATGATTTAGAATTTGAACATGGTAAAAAGCATAATACGTTAATTTGAAATCTAAAAAAATGAGCCTTTGGGGTAGGTAAAGAATTTCGGAGAGTAATATGGTCACCACCTTTATTAACGATTAAATATTTAGGTATCGTGATTCTAATTGTATTAATTCTTTCATTGATATTCTTTGGAATCTTCCAATTGACTAATGTTATTACAGGAAATTAAGAAAAATAAGGAGAAAAAATATGGCAACTAATAACAAAGCAAAAAAACAAGATAATTCACAATGATATATCATCACTATTGTGAGTGGTAATGAAGATGTAGTTATCAAAAATTTAAAAGGAAAAATTGAAGCTTACGGTTTAAGTGATCTTGTTAAAGATATTAAATGAATTAAGGAAGCTGTTACTAATGAAGAAATCTTTAGTGAAGATGAATTACCACCTAGTTATGGTAAAAACACTAAAAATGTGAGATGAGAAACATTTGTAGATGCTAATGGTAAAACTAAATATAAGAAGTTAAGAACTTCTTTTGTAAACAAATTCTATGGTTACATTTTTATCAAAATGGTAATGACTGATGAAGCTTGATATGCAATTAGAAATACTCAATTAATTACAGGTATTGTTGGTTCAAGTGGACAAAATGCAAAACCTATTCCTGTTGGAGATGATGAAATTAATGCTTTATTAAATGTAGAATCTTCAAAAGGTGATGAATCTATCATTGAAGGAGCAGTTGTAACTTCAACTGATGATGCAATTGTTGTTGAAAAAGTGAAGAAAGTTGCTCACTTTGCTGTTGGTCAAGATGTATTAATTATTAACGGAAATATGAAAGACCAAAAGGGAACAGTTACCAGAATCGATGAAGACCGTGGAGTAGCTAATATTTTAATCAATATCTTTGGTCGTGATACTGATGTTGAAGTTAATTTTGAGGATGTAAGAATCGATAATAATTAATTAATATGGTTATCTCAGAAAATGCAACAAAATTTTATATTCCATTATTTGTATTTCTCGGAATATTTGTTTTTTTGCTATTAGGTTTTGTAACCTGTTTCATTTTGCAACGTACTGCCATTAATAAGCAATACAAGTTAATGAAACGTTTTAATTATTTCAATGATAACCCGATTGCTTCCAATTTAAAGCCTTTTGAATATTTAGTAGAAAAAAACGAAGATCTTAAACCTCTATATATTTTTTTTGATGAATTAAACAAAACATATAAATCACAAATCGAAGAGATTAAGAAACAAATCTTTGATTTATCTAAATATACCAAGCAATTGCATTTTATTACGGTTTGAAAACACCTTAAAGAAATTGAATATAATCTCGATATTTTAAAAAAAGAAGAAGAATCTTTTAAGATTCTTAATCTAGATACTTATTCATATATCAATAATACAACAGATATTTCTATTGTCTTGTCTAATATTGTTTCTAAACTAAATGCTTTTTTAAGAGATAACAATATTACACAACAATTTTTTAAATCTAATGATTCTTTAAAGAATGCGATTGATGCGATTAATGAATTGACTGAAGAAATTAATAGTAAGTTAATGAGTATTAATATTCAATCTACGCATGAAACTTTTATTAATTCCTTTATTAAAATTCAAGAATTGTATAACTTGACTGTTAGTTATTATTATATTTCTCGTTACCAATTCCTTGTCAAAACAATGACTATTAGTTTAAAGGAAATTATTGAAAAGAATCAAGAGAATATTATTTCTAAATCGATCAAGGAAGAAATTAAGGAATTGTTAAATTTCAGTACCAAGAATCTAAATGAATCTAACCGTGCTCTATGAAGTAAAGAATTGGATAAAACTAAAAAAGCTTTAAGTGATCAAATTATTAATATTGATAAATGTATTAGTGATCTTTCAGTCGAAGTTAAATTCCAAAAATTATTAGATGCTACCTTTGCTAAATTTAAAACAACAGTGAAAGCTTTTGTAGATAAATATGATCATGCTGATATGTTTGAAACTTACAAAAAAATTAGTAATGATTTTAATGATTATGATGACATTGTGGAAAAGCTTGCCTCATGTACAGAAGAAGTAGAAATCATCTTTAATGAAATTGAACAATTTAAACAAGATTTATCATTAAAGAAAACTCACTCGAAAGCAACTGTGGAAAGAATTAATGAAATTTATAAAAAAATTCTCCACTTCTTAAATGAAAATCAAGACTTACATGCTACCTTAACAAGCCGTATTGAAAACTATTTAGAAATTAGTATTACCGTTGATAAGTTAATTATGCAATTAAATTATTATGCTTACTATATGAAGGAAAATCATATCATTAAAAATGAGATTTCTCACGATATTAAAAACTACCTTAATAAACTAATGAATTTCCAATTACAACTTAGTCAATCCAATTATGTTGATGAAGCAATGATTAATGAAATTAGTTTTATTGAATCAATGGTAAATAATATTCAGGATGAATTAACCAATTTTTTAATCTTAAAAGAACTATCTCATAAACTCTTAATGTATTTCAATAGAATGAGTGCTGAAAACCCGATGAGTATTTCTAAAGCTAATCAGTTTATTCAAGAAGGACAATATCAAAATGCCATTAACGAATTAATTCAATTTAACAACCAAATGAAGAAAAAGAAAAATAAATAAAGGAGAAAAAAGATGCCATTTAGTAAAAAAAATAATGAAGATTTTTGTATTGAAAATAACCGGATTGTTTTAAGTGAGAATTATTTGCAAAAAAACAGTTTTAGTTTTAAAAAAATTACTGGTACTAGATTGTCCTCAATTCTATGTCAAAGTGATTATAGTTCACCAGTTAAAACATGGGCACAAATGGTTAACATTTACTACGAAACACTTGATCCAATGTATGCTGATGCTGGTAACATTATCGAACCTAAAATTAGAGACTATGTTTCTCAATCTACTAATATTAAATATATCAGTCATGACCCTGCTGCTTGTAAATGAGATGTGTTTAAAGAAAACCCTATCTTTGGAGGAATCCCTGATGGTGAACCTGTAGATAAAGATAACCATCTATGTTACCCTGATTTGCCTATCCTAGAAATTAAGACATCTTCCATTGATGCTTTTAAATTTAAAAAAGAACATGGATTGTTTGTACTAGTCAAAGATGAAAATAATCATCCAGTAGTAAAAAGTGTCGGAGAAAAGAAAAAGAAGTGATTTAATACTAATCATGAAATCATCATTCCGAGTGAATACCAATACCAACTAGGACTTTATTGTTATTTAAGAAATGCTCCCAAAGGATTATTTGCCGTATGTTTTTTAGAAACCAACGATTACATCAATCCTGCATCTACAGATATTACACAAAGAGAAATTTATTTAGTTGATTTTACAATTGATTTAAATGAATTTAAAAATGTCATTGCCCAAGCTGAACAATGATACAATGAATATATTAAAAAAGGTATTAGTCCTGAATTAACAAAAGAAGATTTAGAATGAATTAATGAACAATTAAAGGTAAGTTAATGGAAAGAATAATTTATTTAAAGTATGGAGAATTAACCCTTAAAGGTAAGAATCGTGATGAATTTGCTAAGTTAGCTTATCAAAATTTAAAATATGCCTTAAAAGAATTTTCCTTAGAAATCAAGAAGAACTATGACAATGTGGTGATTAGTCACTTTGAAGATGATATGTTATCATCAATTATCGACATTGCTACCCAAGTACCAGGATTTACTAATTTAGCTATTGCATATGTAGTTGATAAAAATATGGATGTTCTATGAGAACAAATGCATTCTTTATTAAGTAATGAAAGTGGTTCTACATTTAAAGTCATCACTAAGAGAAAGGACAAAAAATTCCCTCTTAATTCAGATGAAATTAATCGGGAAATTGCTACCAAAATTTTAATCAATCATCCAGACTTAAAAGTTGATATCCATAACCCACAAATCAAAATCAATATTGAAGTAAATGAAAAAATTATTTTTTATTTTAAAAAGATCCCTTGTGCTAACGGATTACCGATTGGTATTGATGGCAAGGTATTAATGCTATTGTCTGGAGGAATTGATTCATGTGTTGCTAGTCATTTATTAATGAAGCGTGGATTACATGTTGATTTCATTACTTTTATCACTCCTCCTCACACTTCTGAGCAAGCTTTGGAAAAGGTTAAAGAACTAGCTTCTATTGTGACATGTAACAAACGTCTACAATCATACCGTTTATTCATTTGTAATTTCACTAAGGTTCAAGATGAATTAACGCATATTGATAAGGAATCATACCGGATTACTTTATTAAGACGTTCTTTCTTAAGAATCGCCACCAAGATTGCTAACACCTATCATTATGATGCTTTAGCCACCGGCGAATCACTAGGGCAAGTAGCCTCACAAACTATCGATAGTATGAATACTATTTCACAAGCGACTGACAAATTAATCTTAAGACCCTTAATTACTTTTGATAAAAATGAAATCATTGAAATTGCGAAAAAGATTAACACTTATGAAACATCAATTCTTCCTTATTGTGATTCGTGTACCTTATTTGCTCCAAAAAATCCCACTACTAAACCGAAAATCGAAATTGTGACAGATTTAGAAAATAAATTAGATTTATTATCTAGTATTGAAGAATTAGTTTACAATAACACTATAAAGGATATCAAAAATGATCACTAACCCTGCTATTAGCGATTCTATTTATCAATTATTAAAACAATATAATAATTTTATGTTATTTGTCCACGAAAACCCGGATTGTGATACCTTGGGTTCTTCCTTTGGATTAATGTTATCACTAAGAAAATTAGGTAAGCAAGCCCACATTGTTGGATTAAATCAAAAAGTAAGAAATAAATTCAAAGGAGTTTTTCCTTTTGATGAAGTCGCTTTAGAAATTCCTCAATGAGATAATGTGGCTGCGATTATTTTAGATATTTCTAATAAAGAACGTATTTTAGGATGAAAAGATTTTCCTTATGCATTTGCCCAAACCATTCGTTTTGATCACCATATCTTTGTCGAAACTATTGCTCAACATGAATGAATAGACCAAGATGCTTCTTCCACTTGTGAAATGATTGGTTGATTTTTAATCCATCATCAAATGCCAATCGATAATGCGATTATCGAATGCTTATATGCTGGTTTATTAACAGATACTGGAAGATTTTGTTTTCCTTCCACCAGTGCTTCAACCTTTTCCCTAATGAATAAATTTATGGAATATGATTTTGGTAGACAAAAAATATTAGATGGTATTTTCAATAAAAGTTTATTCGATTTAAAAGTAGAAAATAAATTAAGAAAAATGATTCGTGTTACTCCTGAAGGAGCTGGGTATATCATTGTGCCTAAAAGAATCAGTAAAAAAATTGGAGCTATTAATTTAACCGATAAAGTGTGATTAATGGCTGGCGTTAATGAAATTAAAATATGATGTTATCTTTACTATGATCAAGATTTAAATATCTTTAAAGGTTCATTACGTTCACGCAGTTATGATGTTAACCAAATTGCTAAACAATTTAATGGTGGAGGACATTTATTAGCCTCTGGTTTTAAATTAAATAGTACTAAGGATATCCCTGCTTTAAAAGCTGCTATTAAAAAGGTTCTATTAAATGAATAATATAATTTTTGATAGACACAAAAAAATATTAGTGCAATCAATGACTAATACTAAGACCCATAATGTTAAGGCTACCATTGATCAAATCAATCGTTTAGCACAAGTAGGATGTGATTTAGTGAGAGTAGCAGTGTTTGATGAACAAGATGTTCTAGCTTTGTATGAGATTGTTAAATTATCACCATTACCAATTATTGCTGATATTCATTTTAATTATGAGTTTGCTTTAAAAGCAATTGATGCTGGTGTTTTTAAAATCCGTCTTAATCCTGGCAACATTGAAGACATTTCACAAATCAAAGCTATTATTAATGCCGCTAAAGAAAAAGGTACATATATTAGAATTGGAGTCAATTGTGGTTCACTACCAACACAAATTGTTAAACAATATGGAGTGAGTTGCCAAGCAATGCTAGCCACTATGGATGAATATATAAAAATATTTGAAGAATCACATTTTGATAAATTAGTGCTCTCATTAAAATCTTCTGACCCTTTATTAAATCTAGAGGTTAACCGAGCCGCTGCCAAGAGATATCCTTATCCTTTACACATTGGTGTAACTGAAGCTGGAACTTTAGAAAATGCCACTATCAAATCAACCATTGGTTTAGCTCCTTTAATCAGTGAAGATATTGGTGATACCATTAGAATATCCATAAGTGATGATCCTGTTAAAGAAGTTGTCATTTGTATTAAATTACTAAACTTCCTAAAGAAAAGAAATGACCGTGTGGATATTGTTTCATGTCCTACATGCGGACGTTTAGATTACAATCTTTTTGCTGTAGTAAATGAAATCGAAAAATATTGTGCTGATAAATTCTTTCCCTTAAAGATTGCTATCCTAGGTTGTGTAGTAAATGGCATTGGTGAAGCTAAGCATGCAGATATTGGAATTGCAGGTTCAAAAGCTGGTGGAATAGTTTTTGCTAATGGAAGAATTCTTAAACAATGCCCTGAAGATGAACTAATTGAAGAATTAAAAAAACTTATTGATGAACGCTATCAAAACTATCTATCTAAAAACCAAAAATAGTTTGTTTCTTAATCTCCAGATTAATATCCTTAATTTGATTTTCAAATTCTTGTAAATAATCTACAATGCAATAATATTGATTATTCTCTACTGAAATATTTCTTATTTCTTTATGATAATATTCACTTTCAGTTTTAAAGTTAACGTACTTTTTATTTAGTAATTTCCGATAAATTTTTTGATTAATCATAATTTTAGATTGCCCATCATAAGCCATAATCAAAGCTTTTTCATAATAGTCAATTTTAATACTTAAGGACAGAAATACGGTAATCACAAAAAAGATACCTATTAGAACAAAAATAATTAATGATTTTTTATGCATGAAACTACCTCCACAAGATGTTTAAATTGATTTTTTACATGAACCTCATGATCAACTACTACTAAGAAATTAGTACTAGCAATAATGGGTTTAATCTTTTCATATAAAAGCTGCTTTAATTTTAATGATACATTACATAATAGTTCATCAACTAAGATAACTTTATGTTCAAAGAGTGTTAAGGTTAAAAAACTTAATAGTTGCTTTTGACCACTCGATAGGTTTTGCAGATTACTCATATTAGTAATATTAGCCTCTTGAATAACTTTAATAAAAAGATCACGTTGAGGATGTTGTAAGAGTTTTAAGATGTCCTCCTCACTCGCTTCATAGTTATGAGCTAAATAAATAATATTCTTGCCCATTCATTGTGAGGAAATAAGTTGCTTATCAATTTGGTTAATAGCCACATCAACACCCTCATTATCAATGATAGATTTTAAAAGCGTTGTTTTACCAATACCATTCCTTCCGGTAACTAAAGTATCATTTTCAAAACAATAATCTTGGATCTTTATTTGTTGTATATCAGTTAAAGAAATCCCAATAGTCTCATGACAATCATAATTATTAATACGCGAAAGTAATTCTTTGGAATACTTAATACGAGGAATTGATAAATACAAACCAAAAATATTGGTAATAGCTGTTAAATACATTTGAAATAAATTAGTGGTAAAGAATAACTTTCCTAATGTGGTATGGTGAAATAAAATACCAATAACATTAACGGTAACTAAAATGATAAAAAAGACTGCTTGTGTTGAATTGAAGAAAGTCTTAAGTATCATTTTGCGATAATCATAGACATAATTTTGTTGGGTAATATGATGATCATAATATAACCACTTATTTTTAAGCTCTTGAGTTTTTTGATAAAAATAATGGTCTTGCATATTACGAATTAAACCAAGTGTAATTTTGGTACTGTCATTTTCATTCTTTTGATTAAATTTGATACTTTTTTGTTCTATCAAATAATTAAAGAAATTGAAGATTATAATAAGTGCAGTTGCACCTAGTAAGACTAAGATATTTCAAGGATTAACAATCGCTAATAAGATAATTGTAACAATCACATTAATTAAATAACTAAAGCTGTTATTAATGGTGCTACTGTAAAATTCTGCAATATTAAATAAGTGGTTATTTAATTCTAATATATCGTGAATATTGTTAGCATTCAGTTGTTTATTATTAAGTGTCACTAATTTGTTTTTAGTTTTAAAGCTTAAGTAGGTAAAATATGATAATCAGTTTTTGTAATGATAGTGTTCTAAAAACAAGTGCATTAAATTGTTGGATATAAAAACTAATATAAAAATAATATTAATACTAATAAGATTACTCATCGAGTTGCTACCAACAACATTATTAATCACATTGTTTAAATATAAACCAGTAACAATAGAAAAAACTGTGCTTAATAAATTAAAAACATTGGTGATAATAAAAAGTTTTGGATCAATAAAGGTAATTAATTTTTTTAAGCGAAAGTCTAAGTTTAAAGTTTTGTTTTCTTTGTTTACAAGAATAATAATGTTTTGTCATACTTGTGCAAATTCATCAAAAGTTTTTTCATACTTGCCTTTGGCTGAATCATAAAATTCTACTTTACCTTTTCTTATTTTGATAATCACAAAGTGCAATCCTTCTCCATTATCAATAAGAGTTATCATCGGTTCATTAAAAGAACCTTCCTTTAATTCTGCTAAAGTAACTTCATAACTCTCTGCATTAATGTGATAATTAGCTAACAAATTTTCTAAACTATAAATCGAAATACCATTATCATCAATTTCTACTTGATTGTATAACTCTTCTTTAGAAACATTTTTATGATGAAAATATTTGATTAATGATTTAGTTACACAAATTCCGCATTCATTATTGTTAGTTTGTTCATTGATTAATATACGTGAAATAAAAACCTCTTTTCTTCTTTAATGTTGGGAGCATAAATGTTCTTCTAATCAAAGAAAATATTTCCCATATATGTAAGTGCTGTTTTTTTGCAAAATCACTAAAAAATTTTTATTTTTTTGGTTTTTAGTCCAAATGCTAGTTATTCTACGCAATATACTGGGGAAATTTGTTAGCACGAACTCTGATTATAGAAGAACATTCAATGACTAACTTTATCTAGGTAAATTTCGACTTAATAATTTGACCTTTCTTCAAAGAAGAAATTTTCATATAATAATTTATTTTCATTTTGTGCCAATATAATTGAATTAGGGCGTGCTTGAATGACTATGCTATAATTTATGTTATGAAAAAAGATATCTTTGAAAACCAAAAGAATAAAGACCTAACAGTATCAGTACACTACACTATTAAATCTTCTTTAGTTCAAAAAGTAAAGACAATTTCTAAAGAAAAAAATATAAGTGAAAGTAAAGTAGTGAATACAATTTTAGAAGATTTTTTTAAGTAACTATTATTTATTCTTCTTTGTTCTATTAATTATTCTATTTTTTATGCTATAATTCTCTACAAGAAATTATTTTATTTTACTGTTGTAAAATAACTTACAAATAGTAAAATTAACTATAATAATTATATATCTATTGCGAGGTATTGCTATGTCTATAAAATCATCTTTAGATCAATTTTATACTTCACCTAAAGTAGTTGAAGAATTCCTTGATATTATTGATAAATATAACTTTATTAACAAGGATACTGTTTTCATTGAACCATCAGCTGGAGACGGGAAGTTTATTGATGGAATTAACAAAAGATATAACAATCAAATCATTGCTTATGATATCGAAAAGAATCACGATTTAGTTATCGAAAAGGATTTTTTAGAAACTGATATTAAATATTCAAAGAATAATATAACAATTGGAAACCCTCCTTTTGGTAATAGAGCAAAATTAGCTATTTCATTTGTTAACCATTCTTCTTTAAATTCAGACATTATTTGTTTTGTTGTTCCAATTCAATTTAGAAGATGAAATGTTCAAAAACAAATTAATCCAGATTTTAAATTAATTTATAGTGGTGAGGATTTGCCAAAAAATTCATTTTTATTAAACAACAAACCGATGAATGTTAATTGCTGCCTTCAAATCTGAATTAACAAGAAAATTGATAAAACAAATAAATATCCTGATTTGAGAATTAAATCAGCTCCTCCTTTTAAACACCCTGACTTTGAAATTTACCTATATAATAACCAACCTAATGTTTTAAAATTCTTTGATAAAGAAAAATATAAATGAGATTTTGCTGTGGTTAGACAAGGGTTCTATAACTATGATGAAAAGATTACAGACCCTTCAGAATTAAAGAAAAATAGACAATATATATTCATTAAATATATTGAACCTTGTTCTAAAAAAATTATTGATCAGATTAATTTTACTAAGTTGTCTAATACAAATACAACTGTCAAAGGTTTTAGTAATACTGATTTAGTAGCAGAATATATGCGTATAAAAGAATTAGAAACTAAATGTTAATCCTTCTTTAATATTCAAACATTTCAATTACTAGTTCCAGCACCAGTTTTAGAACTTCATCTTTTCTTTTTGTATTTACAAGTATTCTTTCAATTAATTAAAAGTTTTAGAATACAATTATCGCATTCAAGAAATATAGTGACTCTAGAAATATCTTTTGGAACTATGATGTCTTTAATAGTTCAATTCTCATTAGAATTGTAAATTAATTTCATATTTATTTCATCAGGAAATATTTCATATTTGACTAAATTGTTCATATCCTGATTATTTTTTCCTGTTGTAGATATAAGTTTCTTGATTTCTGAAT
Organism: Mycoplasmataceae bacterium; assembly: GCA_020024735.1. Taxonomy (GTDB): domain Bacteria; phylum Bacillota_I; class Bacilli_A; order Mycoplasmatales; family Mycoplasmoidaceae; genus Mycoplasma_L. The sequence continues at coordinate 37,684 of JAHHTI010000002.1, forward strand.
TGTTTGGTTTAAGATTCATTGATTTTAATTCTTCCGCCACTTCTTCAAGTTTTGTCCGTAACTCTTTTAAAAGTTCTTCTTCATCTTCTACACCACTATCAATTAAGAACCGTTGATGTTCTTTAATGCTTTTTGCTATGCTTAAAAAATTCTTTTCTTCATTATCTAAATTAAAAAGATTATTCATAGTACTATTGCCTATGTTTGCTAAGGTTTCATGTCCAAACTTCATTTCAAGAAAAATTTTGTTGTTGTTATCATCATAGAAGAAAGCATCAGCACCTATTTTGTTATCATTGCTATCAGCAATAATAGCAGGATATTTCTTTAAGCTCAAATCTTTTTTAATAGCAGCACATAATTTGTAATTCAAACCATCAAATATTTTTAATAATTCTTCTACAGATTTTATGTTTCTATATTTTATTGGTCTTTCTTTTTCATCTATATCTAAGAATTCCTGAGCCAATTTTACTTTTTCTTCCTTAGTCAACTTGTTGTAATCTTCACAACAAACTTCTTGTAAGATTCTAATACTCTTATCAACATTCATAAGAACTCCTATTAACAGTAGCTACATTATATTTTACAATATTGAAAGAATCCATTTCATTTAACATTTAAAATTTAAATTATTAAAAATTGTGGTAGCTCTCTAATTACTAGGGGAAAGTAATAGGAGGGTATTAAATGATTAACTTATT
>JAHHTI010000020.1 GCA_020024735.1 Mycoplasmataceae bacterium
CCATATATGTAAGTGCTGTTTTTTTGCAAAATCACTAAAAAATTTTTATTTTTTGCTTTAAACAGTTGCAAAATAGTAATAATCTATACATTTAACTAGTCTTTTTTCAAGATTAATATTTCTTTTGGCACTTCTTACAACAGTAAGTACCTCTTTGGTTAAGTTTAAAGAATTCAATAGGTTGATGACATTTAACACATTCAAGACGGTCATAGATTTGTAATTTTTCTTGATAACTTCCTGGTTTTCATTTACTAAAAGTAAAACTATGAATGGTAGTACCATTGAAACTAATACTTTCTTCAAGGATAAATTTAGTGGCATCAATAATTGCTTGGACCTGAGGTTTTTTTAATTTGTAAGCTAAAGTTCTAGGGTCAATATGGGTAGCAAAACAAATTTCATTAGCATAGATATTCCCAATTCCTACCACTTTGGATTGGTCTAATAAAAAAGTCTTAAGTGGTTTCTTGGAAGAATGCATTGCTTGGTAATAATAATCTAAATTAAATTCATCACTAAAAGGTTCAACTCCAAGTTTTTTCAATTCAGGACTATTTAATGCAAGTTCTTCATTTTCATAAAAATTAATAGTACCAAATTGGCGGCTATCATTATATTTTAATACACTACCATTTTTAAAGACTCATCACAAATGATCATGCTTATCTTTAGTAAAATGTTCTTGATAATTATATTTTCCTTCCATTCTTAAGTGACTTACCATCACCTTGTCATTGTCGAGTACAAACAATAAGAATTTACCCCGTCGGTAAATTTTTTTAAACGAATGATGAATCATTTCTTTTTTAAATTGTTTAACACTAATATTTTTCAATAGTTTAACTAAGGAAACTTCCACATCAATTATTTCTTGATTAAGGACACAGGTATTAAGGTAGTTGATGACAACTTGGACTTCTGGTAATTCAGGCATTATCTTCTTCTCTTCTTTTTTCAATTCATAAGTATAATGGAAATAATCATTAAAAGAACAATTATTCCTAAACATATCAAAAGAATTAATAAATTAATTTCAGGATAAGTCCCATTCCCATTTTGAGGAGTACTACGAGGTTTAGCTAAGATAAAACCTTTTAAAGTAGCAGTTAATATTAATGGTCGATAATCAGTATCAGTTTGGATATGAAAATCTCCATTTCTATCATAATAATTATCAATCCGAATTTTTAAGTGTAGTAAACCATCCTTAAAGTTATTAAGATATTTTCCGTCCTCATTTTTTTGATTAAGAATTTCCGCCACTTGCATTTGGGAAATAATTTCTTTTTTATCTTGATAATTATTAATCCCATTATGGTTAATTTTAGGAGTGGTGACTGTTCAATCAAAATAAGTAATTAAGGTTTTTATATCTTCAGGTGGATCAATTGGTTTACTAGGAGTTTTAACCTGGGTAATGGATGTAGCAACAGCTTGAAGAAAATGAGTTTCTTTAATTACTTTTTCTACCGGTAAAGTAGACTCCACCCCGTGGACTAAAGGTTTATTAATAGTAATATAGAAACTTAAACTACCCTCTAAGTTATCAGCACTAACCTTAGTAAGGTTAAAAGTGGTATTAGTACCAGGAGTAATTAAGCTAAATCATGTTTTTAATTCTTCGTAAGGGGTATTTAAAAAAGCACTCGGTAAAAAAGATTTGATGTCATCAGGAGCTTTATCTAATACGACATTAGTAGTTAAATTATCAGGTGATGGTCAAGGAGCTGGTTCAGGCAATGGAGTATATTTTTTACCATTAATAGTTCCTTGCCAACTACCACCACCAAAGTTGGTAATACTACTATCTTGTAAAGGTCCAAAAGCCCAACTCATAACACGGGTAATAATATATCTTTTTAAATAATCACTCATTGATGCAGGAACAATCAAGTTGTTGACATGACTATTTTGTCCGGTATTTAAAAAAGCACCATTTCCAATGACAATATTAGGGTTTTTAATTTCAATTCCTTGAAAATTAGGATTATAGATAAGCATTGTAAAACTTCGTGGAGCTATTTCCTTGATATCAGCATCAATAACAAACATTCCTCTCGAATCTGGAGATAATAAATAATCTAAATCATAAGCAATAGCGGTCTTGGTACGTTTTTCAATAATCACTCCATTACGAACTTCATAATAGGGATTAGTAGGGTCTAAATTAATATTGATGTTAGATGAATTTAAAATAATACCTAACCCAATTTTTTGGACTGATGAAGGAATATTTAACACCCCATTTCCTGAGTTATAGAATAAGGTGTCTCCAATAGTAATTAATGAATCAGGAAGAGTAATGTTAAAGTTACGGTATTGATTTTTTAATGATGAATTAACATTGGCATTAAAGTTACTAAAAACAAAGTCTCCAATGGTTTGTAAATTACTAGGTGATTCAAAAATTACTTCCTTGCTACACAAATTTTCAAAAGCACTATTTCCAATATCTTTTACCCGATTAGAAATGGTAAAAGTAGTTGCATAAATACGAGGGGCTGTGGAAGATAAAAAACTTGGACCAATATGGGTATAATCAAGCTTAATACTTAACTGCTCTAAAAGTGTTAAGGTAATATTAACCATTGCCATAGCGGTATCAGTTTTTTTATCGTGTAAAATTTCATATTTAGGAAATTTTTGTAATTCATATTGCGGATGACTAGAGGTTAATGTTCCTACGAATGATGAAAAAGCTCCTTCGCCAATATTCTTCACATTAGCAGGAATATTAAAACTTTGAACATTCGCTTGAAAAAAAGCTCAGGGTTCAATTTGTTCAACATTTTTAAAATCATTCATATCAAGCAAATATGGATTGGTTATTGCATCATCAGTAATTAAATTACTAAAAGCATAAGGAGCAATAATCTTAGTATCTGGTTTGATATGAATAAGATGCTTAGCATTAGCTGCACTAGGCAATACCATTAATAATTTTTTAGCTCGTTTATCATATAAACATCCATTAACCATTTCAAAATCTTTGGTGTTTTTCACAATTACTTCAGTGGGATAGGTATCTAAAAAAATATTCCCTTCAATATTCTTTATTCCAGCAGGAATTACTACCTTTTTAAGCTCTTCACGTGCACCTACAAAAATGCCAGCTTGCAGAGTTTTAATACTATCAGGTAAATATAATTCATAGAGGTGTTTTTGGTATAAACCAAAGGCTTCGGTTTCAATGGTTTCATACCCTGCTAATGTTTGAGCAGTAATAACATTATTTTTTACTCATGAATCATAATTTAAGTCAACTACTCGATGATCGATGGTAGTGGCATTGATACCTAATAAAGGACCATTTTGATAAGTACTAGTTGAGACACTATTTAGTTCAATAGAAGGAGAAGAATAAGCAACTGAATGAGCAATCCCACCAACACTTAAAGTTAGCACCATCATACTCGCAAGAACAACTTTTTTAAAGATGCTTTTTTTAAATAAAGATGGAATGAGTTTTCATCATTTTTTGAATTCTTTCATCTTGTAAATATTTTATCTTATAAATCTTATTATTTAAAATAACTTTTTTATCAATTTTTTTATCCAAATCATAGGCTTTCATTTGGGAATAAGAAATGTATAAGACTTTGTTAATAATTTGCTTTCTAATGACCATTTCGTCCAAGATAATTTGATGACTATACATCCGCTTATAACTAATATAAGTTTCATAACAATGAGTCTTAATATTTTTTCAATTAGGAACAATGACATAACCAATGTAAATTAATATTAGCATTAATAGTAAAGAAGCAAAGGCCGATTCAAAACTATTATTAACATCATTTAGGTTGTTAGAGGATACGGTTTGTGCATAAATTCTGGTGGTTAAGGTTTGTCCAGGATTCAGTAAAGAAAAATGGTCACTACCACTAAGCCCTGCTGTTAAAAAAAGCGGAGCAGTTTCACTCATAATTTTTCCAGTTACTAAAATTAAAGAGGATACCATTGATTTTCAAGCAGCTGGAATAACAATTTTGGTAATCACTCTTCATTTACTTAACCCTAATGCTAAACCACTTTCACGAGTGGCTTGGGGAACTTGAGAGAAGGCTTGTTCAAACATTCTTATCAGGGTTGGTAAAATCACAATTGATAAGGTTAATGAACCGGCAATTAATGATCTTCCTACATATTGTGCACTAGTTCATCCAAAGGTTTGGACAAAGACTACTAATCCAAACATCCCAAAAATAATTGAAGGTGCTGAAGTAAATGAATCAACAATAAAGAAAGCAATTCTTTTTAGTTTTTCATTATTCGAATATTCCACTAAATAGATAGTGGTTAATAAAGCGATTGGAATAGCAAATAATAAAGACATTAATACGACGATAATAGTATTTAAAAAAGCTTGTCCAGTGGTATTTTTAGTGTACATAAAGAAGGTTGATTGATCACTTGAAATTACCATTAGACCTTTACAAGCAACATAAAAAACAATTCATGAAATAAAACCAAAGCTAATGATAGCACAGAACCATTCTCAGAATAATCATCAATAGCTTCTTAAATTAAGAAACTTATCATTAGCAATCTTTTTTTCAATAAAGTCATGCACTTCATTTTGTAAATTATCAATTCCTAACACTTTATTTTTGACTTCATAAAATCAATGACTAATTGTATGAGGTATTCAAAGAACAATCGCTGCTACTTGTTTTTCAAAACGGGATATTTTAGAAAGACACTTAGTATTCTTATTCTTTTTAGAAACTAAGTAAGTGATAAAAATATTTAATAAGAAAATTAAAATTAACAAAAATAAACCAAAGAAATATAAGACCGCTTTAGTGGATTCAGTCCCAGCTTCAGAAAAAATATTAGAAGCAATTAGTGAACCTAATGTTCCTAATGATTGCAATAAAATATTAGTATGACCTTCCTTTAAGATTTCATAGGAATCTGAGTTGGTTAATATCATACTTAAAGCTACTGTTTCTCCAATTGTTCTTCCAATGGCTACAATTACGGCAATAACAATCCCACCAAAGGCTTCTTTCTTTACTACCTTATAAATGGCAGAAGTTTTATTTAAACCTAAAGAAATCGGATTTAGAAGTTGTTCTTTATCAATTCCATCATAGGTATTAATGGTTAATGAAATAATCGTTGGTAGTATCATAAAAGATAACATAATGACCGCATTAATGATGTTATATTGACTCTCTAAATGAAAGATTCATTTCACCACTGAACCTAAAGAACTCAATGCAAATAAACCAAAAATAACAGAAGGGATACCAGCTAATGTTTGGACAATGATAAAACATCTTTTAGAATTCTTTTCACTCATTCTAAATTTAATGAAAGTAGCAGTTTTAATGGCAATGGGAGTAGCAATTAAAATGGAAAGTAAAGAAACTAATAAAGTAATTGATAATGGCATTCAAATAGAAGCATCTTTCCCAGACAACTCAAAATCAGTGGTATTAAAAATTCTAAAATCCTTAAAGGCAGGAATAGCTTTAATAATCAAGAAGATAATTAAACTAACAAAGATAGCTAATGCTAATAATGCTACTAAAACAGCTAAGGTTTTCCCTAATAATCCTTGATTTAACCATTTCTTAAACTTATTTCATGGTGTCATTAATGACCCCCAATATCTATAACAGCACCAAAACGGTCACCTTCAGGAGATATTTCATAATCAGATGTTCATGAAATACTTTCAACATCAGTTTTAGTTGGCATAATTGTGGGTAAACCTAATAAGGCTAAATAATTATTTTCAAGAGGTTTAATAAAGTTTTTTGTTAAAGTATTTTTACCTTCTTCATCATAAAGAATTCAAAGTAAAAAATTCTTAAAGCTTTGAGATGTTTTATTATTTCAATTTAAAGAGAAGATACAATTAATCGGTCTTACTCAATTATAACCTTTTGCTATATTAGAAAGATTTTCATCTAATTGAATGCCATTATAGGTAGCAACTTCAAAACCTGCGGCTTTAATTTGGTTCATATTTTGCAAAATAAAAGCAGTTGATAGATAAGTGATTGCTCCTTCTCTTTGATCATTTTCTACCCTTCTTCAAGTTTCAATATTAGATTCATTGGTAGTTTGAATGTTTCTTTTGGAATTATACTGACCATTAATTAATGCTTTTTGAGCTTTTTCTGGAATGGTATTAAAGTCAATTAAATGCGAATCTTTGGCAAAAGCATCAGCTGTCCCTGATTTGTTCGCTCCACCTGAACGTGAATAAGCTGTAATAGGGATATCAAAGTCATTATTAGGTTCACTATTAGAATTAGTTAGTAAATCTTTTAATGTATAGTTAGGTAAAGTGTCATCTTCGTATCAACCAGTCATCACTTGATATAATTTACTAATATTTTGTGGATTAATATCAAGTTTGTAATTGCTTGGAGCTTTATAAACAATTCCAATTGAATCTCAACCAATAGTGACAGTTTTTAGACGTCTATCAATTCATTGTTGATAATATGTCCCATTTTTTCCTGCCTCTTTTTGCGATGGTTCTCGAGAAGCATTACCGACATTGGTATTACCATTAGCAATTGCTTGAATACCAGTAGCTGAACCTCCAGCATCTACAATTAAGTCAAAAGTATTGTTTTGTTGATTCTTGAAATTATTCGATAAACTGTCAAGAATAGGTTTAACAGCAGAAGAACCAACAGAAAATATCAAAGAATAGTTTTTAGCTTGAACAGTAGTTACAATTACAGGTATAGTAATCCCTAGGACAAGAACAGTGCCAATAATAGCACCACGATATTTTTTTAATTTTTCAATAAAAGACTTGCCCGGCATTGTCTTATTTATTATTACATAATAAAAGCAAGATGCGAACTTTTTTGCCTTTTCTTAAATAAAAGTTCTTTATTCTATAAGAATAAGGAATATAGCATATTTTTTTAAAAAAACATTTTTGAAACGTCCATAAAGTTATCCACAAAGCTGTGGAAAACTATATAAATACCGTGATTTAAAAGGGAAAAAATGTGGTTTATATGTGATTAAAAATCATAAAAAAATTTTTTTATCAGTGAAAAAAACATATATTTATTTTTTCTTTTATAGTTAGTTAGGAGTAACAAACGATGAATACTTGTATTACTTATAAAGTAATTTGTAGATTTGAATTCTATCTTAACGATAAAATTTTAAATTCTATCTATATTCCTATGATTGGATATGACGCTGTTGCCTTATATCGTTTTTTATATACAGAAATTAGTATTGATCACGCAATGGGGTTAACTTATAAAAAAGAATCTGAAATTGTTGAAAAACTACAATGAGACTACCCTAAATATATTAAAAACCGTAATATTTTAGAAGCTGTAGGACTTTTATCAACCTATTTGGACCCTCAAAAACAAGAACATTTAATCTTTTTTATTAAGCAAGTACCATCTTGAGAAGAATTCAAAAATAATAGTCAATTAATTGCATTATTTAAAAATAATACAGATGCTTTAGCTTATGATAGAGTACGTTATTTATTTGAAGGAAATGACAAAATATTTAGTTATCATGACATTTCTTGTTCTTTTGAAGCTTGCTTTGGAAGTGATAGTTTTAACCATATTGCCACTTTTGACTTCCAATTGTTATATGACACTGTCTTTAAGATTTATCACAAACTAATTACTATTTCAACTTCTGCTAAAGCAATGATTGAAACTTATTTTAAAACTTATGAATTGAGTTTCAAGGAAATTTTAAATATTGTCCTACAATCTATCTACCGTGATGAAGATGGGATTTATGTTGAAGAAAAGATTCTAAAAAACAATTTGGAAAAAATGGTGAATACTGCTAAGGCCGTTAACATTAACCATATCATTAATATCAACCGTAATCATAAGATTTTTATGAGTGAAATCACTGATGATACTTATGAATATATTTTAAGTGACTATAAAACTATCCGTGCTGAACAATATTTATCTTCCATTTCTAAAGCTACTCCTTCACAATTACAATTAAATTTAATTAACCTTTTAAGAAATCAATACCATTTACCAGACTTTGTGATTAATGTTTTAATGGATTATTCGATTTTTAAGAATGCTGGTAGAATTGAACCTAATTATATTCAAAAGATTGCCATTAGTATCAATCGTTTAAATATTCAAAACATTGAACAACTAATTCAACATTTAAGAAATTCTCATATGACTGTCCATAAAGGAGATCATCAATAATGAAGAAGCTTCATGATACTCCTTTTTCTCTATCGGCCATTGATTTAGATGCTAGTCAAAAGAAATTTTTAGCCACTTATAAAAATAGCAATATCGTAAAAGCTTTAAAATTACAAGATAAAGAAATATTAGAATATTCAGCCTTAGTCAAAAAAGCGGTTGATTGCGAACAACAATGTCTTAAAAATCATGACCACTGTGGTAATGGTGGTTTTCATTATGTTCTATACCGGGATGGAGAACAACTAGCATTAAAAGTTGAATCATGTCCAAATTTCAAACAACAAGATGCTTTAAAAAATATTATTAATCATTACGAATTAAAAGAAATGACTAATGTCGATTTTGATTTGAAGATTGATAATTTTCAACACCAAGCGAAAGACTTATTAGAAATTAAAGACTTAATTTTAAAGAACAAGCAAAATATTTATATTTATAATCAAAAGAACGATATGACAAGTGCTATTTCTGCTTTAACTAATGAGTTAGCTGCTCAAAATTATAAGATTGGTTTTTTTAATATGATTGATTTTGTAGCATATGCTACCATTGTTTCATTTGAAAAGAATTCCCAATTATTTGAATTAAATGAAAAATTAAAGAATGTAGATGTGTTGGTGTTGGATGAGGTAGGGAACGAGAAATTCCAGCGTTTCATTAATTTTAATATCCTCTATACTATTTTCAATTACCGTAATATTCATAAAAAACCCATTATCTTTATTTCCCAGTATGAGCTCAAAGATTTAAAAAAGCAGTACGAATTACAAACTATTAGTAAAGAGTATCCGGCTATTCAACATTACACCCAGCGTATTCATAATATTGTCAACCGAAAGGTATTTAAATTTTAAAGGAGAAGATTATGCAAAAGAAAAACAAAATGTTAGTAAACTTAGATCAACATACACCAATTGAAAAACAAACTATCTTTTTTGGTAAATATAATGGTTTCCAAAGATATGATATTTATAAAAATTCATTTGCGAAAATTATTGAAAGAAGTATGCGTCAAGCCTTTTGAACACCAGAAGAAATTTCTTTAATTGATGACCGGGAAAATTTTAAAACTTTACCACCCCATATTCAAGAAATTTTAATTCATAATTTATTATTCCAAACCTTAATGGATTCAGCACAAAACCGGGGATTAGATTCCATTATGAGTCAAATTGTGACCCAAAGTGAATGGGAAGCAGTATTTAAATCACAAGCCTATTTTGAATTAATCCACTCCCTTTCTTATTCGCATATTATTCGTGAAATGTTTCCCGTAGATGCTACTTCAGTATTTGATAGAATTTATAAAATTAAAGAAATTAAGCACCGAACCGATAAAGAAATTGATGCCTATGATGAAATATGAGAAATGTTAAAAAGTGATACCCTTATTGATAATGATGAAAACCGCGAAAAGATTTTAACCTTATTAATTCATATTTTCTTCCTTGAAGGTTTAAAGTTCTATATTTCCTTTATGATAACCTATATGATTAATTGCTCTTACAAGGATGCGATTCCTGGAGTTACCCGAATTATTAAATTAATTAACTTTGATGAAGATATGCACGTGGCTGTGATTGGAGGGTTGATTGGAATTTTAAGAACCGATAGTCGTGAAGGCTTCACCCATTTATTTAACAATGGATGATTTGAAGAAAAATGTTATAAGATTGTTGATGGGATTGTGAAGGATGAATTAGAATGAGCCAAATTCTTATTATCTTTTGGACCAGTGAATTCTTTAACTATGGATGTTTTTACTAACTTTATGAAATACTATGCCAATGAAAGATTAGCTAAAGTCGGCTTAGATCCGTTATATAAAATTAGTGATGATTTAGAAATTGTGAACTGATTTAAAATGTATAAGGATATCAACAAAGATAATACCGCTCAACAAGAAGCAACTGCCATCAATTATAATATTGGAACAATGAATAATGATATTGGTAATAAAAATTTGATAAAATTAATCGAAGACTTATATAAAGAACATACTGTGATTAAAACCGATGAACCTACTGATACCAATAAAAAGAAAAAGTAGTAGTCATTTATTAAAGGAGCAATATGAAAAAGAATAATAAAGTACAGTTATCAGTAATTGAAGATGAGATTAATCGGGGTGGGGAACAAACCAACGAAATTAATTTTAATGAACTTGAAGTCATTAAAAGAGACGGACGTATTGAAAAGTATGATGTCAACAAAATGCGTCGAGTTTGTTTATGAGCTTGTAACCAAAATGAAAACTACGCTGATGCCTTATTAAATTCCACTCGAATTAAACTTTACAACCGGATTAAGATTGAAGATGTTTATAATGAATTAATTAAGACAGCAGCTAATAAAATTTCCCGAATTACTCCTCAATATGAATTAATTGCTGCCAAGTTATTATTGTTAAAAATTTATAAAGATACCTGAAATATTAAAAAAACCACTTACCCTGATTACTTAGAAGTGATTAAAAAAGGAATGAGTATTGGTAAATATAATAAGGATGTTTTTGGAAGCTTTAGTGAAGCAGAAATTATGGAATTAGCTGAACATATCCAACAAGAAAAGGATTATTTATTTACTTACAAATCACTTTATACTTTTTATGAAAAATATTGCTTAAATTTCAAGAAAACCAAAAAATTAGAATTACCACAACATGTTTATATGAGAGTGGCAATGACCTTATTCTATAAAGAAAACAAGGATAAAAGAATTGCCTTAATTAAAAAGTTTTACGACCATCTATCCTCACACAACTTTACCTTAGCTACTCCGATTATGATTAATGCGGGAACAAAAAACCAACAATTATCTTCATGTGTCTTAATGCAAATGGATGATGATACTAATTCGATTATGGGGACAATGCACGCCGCCGCTTTATATTCTAAAAATAAGGGTGGATTAGCCATTGATGTTACTAATGTAAGATCATCGGGAAGTTATATTGAAGGAAATAATGGTTTTTCTTCTGGTCCTGTCCCTTTCATTAAAATTATTGAATCAACAGTTAAAGCTTTTAACCAAGGTTCAGTGCGACCGGGAGCTTGTTGTGTTTATTTCCAATGATGAAACTATAATTTTAGAGAATTAGTGGTATTAAAGAACAATACCGGAACTGAAGAAAACCGTGCTCGTCAATTAAAATATTCAGTCAAGATTAACAATCTTTTAATTAAACGGGTTTTAAACAACCAAGATATTACCCTTTTTGATCCTCATGAAGTACCTGAACTTATTGGTGCTGTTGGTAGTACTTTTGAATCTAAGTATGAAGAATATGAACAAAAAACTAATATTCGTAAAATTATGATGCCCGCTAGAGAATTAATTTACCTTTTATTTAAGGAACGAGCAGAAACTGGAAATATCTACCTATTCCACGAAGAAAACATTAATGAAGTATCAATGTTAAACCGTTATATTAATTCTTCTAACCTATGTTGTGAAATTACCCTACCTTCAAGAAGTTCAAAACATATGGAAGAATATTTATATAACAAACGTGATGATATTACTTACATCAATAAAGAATTTCAAGCCGGAGAAATTGCTTTATGTAATTTAGCTTCTATTAATCTTTATAACTATATGCATGCAAAAAAAGAAACAATGGAAGAAATTGTCAATATTTTAGTCAGAGGATTAGATAATACCATTGATGTGGCGACTTATCCAGTTTTAGAAGGAAAACATTCTAATAAACAATGAAGATATTTAGGGATAGGAGTTTTAAATACTGCTAATTACTTTGCTTCTCAAGGTTTTAGTGTCGATTCCCAAGCCGCCTTAGAAGCTACCCATGAAATTTTTGACAAACTATCTTATCAAATCATTAAAGCTTCCTTAGAATTATCGAAAATTAAAGGAGCTTTCCCAAATTTTGAAAAAACTAAGTGAGCTACTGGAGTTACCCCAATTCATTTAGCGAATAAAGCGGCAATGTCTTTAACTAAGTATCAACCTGATATGAAGAAATGGGATGCCTTAGGTCAAGAAATTAAAAAATATGGTTTAAGAAATGCCCAACTAATGGCCATTGCACCCACTGCCACCAGTGGAAAAGCTGTCAATGCCACTGAATCGATTGAACCTATTCAACATTTTGTCTATAAAGAAGATGGAAAAATTAATTTACCAACATTAGTCCCTAATATTACGGCTAACTGAAAATACTATAAGACAGCTTTTGATTGTGATCAATACATGCTATTAAAAGCAGCGGCCATTAGACAAATGTATATTGACCAATCACAATCAATTAATATCTATTTTAAGAAGATTACTTCCCTAACTGATTTTGCTCTTTTCCACTTCTATGGATTTAGTCTGGGAATCAAAACCTTCTACTATACCAAAACATCTAAAGAACAAGCGGAAGAAATTTGCGAAAGTTGTTCTTAATTTAACTTATTTTTTTATCTATAAAAATTATGCTTGTTGGAAACATTAATTTGTTAAAAACAAGTATTTTCAAGTATAATAGAAATGTGTTAATTACATCTATTACAAAACTTAATTAAGGAGCATACAAGATGAAACGTAAAGAAAATGAAAAAGTATTAACAAAGGAAAAGGTCCAAACATTATTTTCTCACAACCATGCATGATGTGGAAAAAGAGAAATTGTTGCTAGTGATTTAGCGGAGTATAACGAAATTGGAGCAGCTGCTTTCCAAGGTCAAAATGAATTAATTAGAGTTGAAATTCCTGCTAACATCTTAAGAGTAGGTAACGGGGCATTTATTGACTGTTTAAGATTAAAGGAAGTAGTTATTCCTGAAGGTTTACAATTCTTTGGTTTAGCAATGTTTGGAGGATGTTGATCATTAAAGAAAGTTAACATTCCTGCAAACTTTACTAACATCCCTTCTGCAACTTTTGCTGATTGTGAAAATTTAGAACACATCCAATTACATAGTGGAATTAAGAAAATTGGTCAAAGAGCATTTGCTAACTGTATTTCTTTAAGAGAAATTATTTTACCAAGTAGCGTGATTGTAATTAAAGAAAATGCTTTCTTTAACTGTCCTAACTTAGAAAAAGGAGTTTTCAGTTCTATTTTCTACTTCCAAGCTCACCACTTTGGATTATTTGAAGACCAATTCAATGCTTTAAATATTAACTTAAAAGCTAAAACTTCAAATGAATTCTTAGCTGAACAAAAACATTTAACTCGTGAAGAATTTGAAAAAATTGCGAAGAAAATTGAAGTGGTTTACTTCACTCCTAGAAATGTTCTTCCAGTTGTTCCTAAATTATTATTAGATGATGATCCTAATGAATGAAGCTTAGAATCACTTCACCGTGAAGAAGACCCTCAAGTAATTGAAAAGAGAGCAGCATTAGAAGAAATTACCATTGGTAAAGAACATGTAATTGTAACTATTCCTCAATACGAAAACTATGTTTACAAAAACAGAAGACCTGAATGAAAAGAATGAGCAGGACGTAATGAAAAACAAGTTGTTTGTGATAGATGTTATGACAATGATAACTGAGCAACTATTAAATTAGAAGATGGTAGAGATATTTGTTACTTCTGTTGAATGAAGAAACCAGAAGATAAGAAAGCGAGAGAAAAATCATTAGCTGCTAAAGAAATTCCATTAGACAAGAAACATGAAATTGTGACTGTTCCTCAATA
>JAHHTI010000021.1 GCA_020024735.1 Mycoplasmataceae bacterium
GCAAATAGGTATATTTAGATAATTCAATATTATCAATAGAAGTAGCAGTAGAATGATTTAATCTCTTTAAAACTTCTTCTTTAATCATATTTTCATTAGTAGTTTGTAGAGAATTATCAGTAGCTAATTCTTTAGCATAGATAGTTTTAAAGGTTTCAAGATTAATTGGTTCAGAACTTAATGTTGTGGTATCTGTTAACAAATGAGTTAGATGAATAGTGATAGGATGATTTTTTTGTAAAAAACCTTCAGGAGAATATCATTCAGCTAATGTCACTTGAATATCAGCTGTCCCTGCTAAAGGATTAATTGTACTAGGGTCTTTAATGATAAAGTTAGTAATAGTAGTATCAATACTATCTGTTGGGTTAACATTGATATTTAATTTATCCACAATTTGTTTTTGATGTAACAAAATATCTTCTTGAGTTGGTTTGATACCTAAACCAGTTAAATCAATTGTTTCATCAATACTAGCGGTTGGTGAGGTAAAACCTTTGACTTTTAAAGGACCTAAATTTTTATTTAGGGAAGGTTTCTTATTTTCATAGTAACCTTCTTTTAAATAAACATTAACAGTTACTGAATTATCAGTTTTATCCAACTTCGCATTTTTAAACTCTAATTGGGTAGCTGCATTTGATGCAGATAATCCTTTAGCATTAACAATTAAATGATTATTAAAAATCGCATTAGCTAAATCTACATTAGTAGTAGTTGTAGCTAATGTATTAACAAAGTTGTAGGCAAAACCTAATGTGGTAACTTCTAAACCTTCAGGTGGAGCAGTAAATTTAGTATTAACATTATTTAAATTAATCAAACTAAATGTTGGATGTAATATGATTTCATTACCATCATCCCCAACACAATGAGGGATGTCAGCGGTAATGCTAGCAGTTCCTAAATATTCATCATAATTATCCACAGTAATATTAATTTCATCAGGAGTTGGTAATGTATTATAAGCATTAGAAAGTCTACTAATAATTACTTGCTTTAATTCAGTATTGTTTTTTAATGTTTCACTATCAGTTATCTTGTCTTTAAATGCGTTGCAATCAATATTATTATCTGTAATAACAGTGGCCGGTCTTTTTAAACCATTAAGGACAATGGTTTCATTATGAGTTCCAATAATAGCTCCATTGGTTGTGTCATATCATTTATTAAAAGTTATTGTAATAGTTGCAGTTCCTTGCATCTTATTTGCTGGTGTTAGTGGGGTGGTAACAATATTCTCAATATTCATATCTTCAATTTGAGGAGAACCTTCATGATAATTTAAGCTTGATAAAATAGCTGTTCTCAGTTCAATTGAATCATTAATTGATGTTTCGTTACATAATATAGAATTGATTGGAGTAATAGCAAAAGGATTAGCGATACTTACCACTGGTAACTTAAATCCACTTAATGTGATAGTTCCAATATTATCATTACTACTACCAATTCCATTATGTCAATAAGTATTGCCATCTAATCCAACTTGTACAGTTACTTTATTCGTAGTTTGATCATATTTATAGTTAGTTAATGTAATATTATTAGCAGTTGCATTAGTAGTACCATCAAACAATGGTAAAATTGCTTCTTGAATCGCTACTTTATTACTATCTTGAGTAGCATTATTAGTAGCAAAGTCCTTGGCGTATAAAGTATTAAAAGTAGGAAAAGATATTTCTTTTGGAGTTAAAGTAGTGTTAGTACTTATCAAACCTCTTAAATGAATTATTTCTTCATGACTAGTTACCACAAATCCATTAGAATCATATCATTCAGGAACAATCACTTTAACATCAGCTGTACCAGCAAAACGATCAATTGCTCCATCAATAGATAAAGAAGTGATGGTAGTATTAATACTTCCTCGTGGATTTACATTAATAGTTAACTTATCAATAATAACTTTCTTTTTAGTTTCAATATCAATAGCAGTAGCATCAATGCCACTTCCTGTTAAATCAATGTCAGATGAAGCAAAAGAAGAAGTTGGTTTATTAAAACCTTTAATCTTTAATCTTCCCAAGTCTTTATCAATAGTTTGGACACCTTTACTATAATATCCACTCTTTAAAACCACATTGACACTAATACTATTATCTTCTTTATTTCATATAGCATTAGTGAACTTAATTTTAGAAGCTTTTAATTCTTTAGCATTTTGAATTATGGATGCATTAACAATGGCATTGGCTATATCATCATTAACTCCACCATTAGTTTTTAATAATTCAGCAACTGTATAAGCATATTGGGAACTTAATGTATCAACATCTAATACTCCATCAGCAGGAGGAACAAATGAAGTTGTTACTGTATCTAATCCTTTAATGGTAATTCCTTTAATAGTATGAGATTCTTGATTTGGTCATCATTTATTAAATGTTGCAGATACATTAGTAGCAACTCCAGTAAACTCATCAATATCATTTTGTGTTAAATCAATACTTGTAATATCAAGTGCTTCCGGGTCAACAGGTTGGTTATTCACTAATTTCTTAATTTCTGTTTTGACAATATCACTTTTTTTAATAGCATCAACGGTGTGGTCTACACCAGATACAGTAATTGTGGTAGGAGTTACTTCACTAGAAGAAGGAATATCTAATCCAGTAAGATTAAATTTGGCTTTATGATTGGTATCTATTCTACCATCAGCTTCTACCCATTTATTGATAGTTACGTCAACATTTGCAGTTCCAGTAGCAATATTAGCACTTGTTATGGCATCAATTGTAATATTGTCAGAACTAATTGAACCTACAGGTAAAATCTTATTGGCAATTTCTTGTCTTACTTGAATATTTCTATCTAGATTTTTTAAATCACTTTCAATAGCTGTTACTCCAGGAGAAGATAAAGTAATATTATGAGATTCAATAGAACTGGCTATTGCTAATTCAGAAACAGTCATTAACATACCCACAGTTTTAGAATAAGAAGCATCTGCTACTACTTGTGGCTTAAATAACATAAAGAAAGTGACTTTAGTCTTATCTGGAGAAACTACATAATTGTTGTACATCGAAGCAGCAACAATCTTTTTACCAACATCTCCTTCTCTTCTTGTTACTAAATTAGAAAATCAATGTGTTGGAGAAAGAGGTGCAGTTCTAATTCCTTCAACTCATCAATCTCAATTAGTTGTTACATTAGGAGAAGCAAGATTATTAATTAAACCTTCTGCAGTCGGAGTATCAATTGTTTTGCTTGGTCACATTTGGCGATAAGGAATTGTTCCGGCCGGGTTTCCAATTGTAAATTGATAAATATCAATACCACTATCATTAGTTGGAAAAGGACTAGGCATACTAATAGTAGAAGTAGGAAAAAAACCAGAAAGATTTAAAGTTTCAGAATGATTAATTCTATTCATCCTACTATCAATTCAATCTCTAATAGTGACATTGATGATCGCTGAACCATCTCTTGGATTTGTGCTTTGTACAAAATTAATTTTTACTTGTTCTGCATTAACTGTTCCAATAGATTCAATACTATTAGCTATTTGTTGCTTTACAATAGAATTTTTAGTATCATCCATGATTTCAGAATCTAAAGCAATGATACCTGGATTATTTAAAGTGATATTGGTTGAAGGAAAATTATTGGGAGTGGCTAAGTTGGTAATAGTGAATTTAAATCAAGGACTATAATCAGTACCATAAGCACCATTTCTAGCATGGTATGCCTTAAATACAATCCCAAATGTTACGTGACTTTTATCATCTGATATTACATAATCAGTGATGTATGCATCTCGAAAAATGAAACCATATTCGTCTTGCTTACCATGCATATTAGCATTGATAAATGTTAAGTTAGATATTTCTTCATTAGTGATACCATCAGCTCAGTATTGCATATTCTGAATAGTGTTTTCGTTTCTTAAATTATCAACTAATTCCTGAGCAGTAGGAACAGGACCAGCCTTTTTTGGTCACATCGTTCTATATGAAACTACTCCTCTTGGATCACCAATTGCAATATAACTATTATAATCACGAACAACCGTTGTTCCTTGAGTCATATTACCCGGAAGACCAGATGTATTAGCAGGAGCTTTGATTTCACTCGCTCTTGATGTAAGACCTGTAACAGTTACTTCAACATATTGTACATTTCCATTACCTAATCTATAGGCAATTGCCACTTTACAACTTGTGTCACTAACGTTACTGATTTTCTTAATAATCATATCAACCGGAGAGTAACCTTCATATACTTTTCCTTGCAATCAATCAGAATAAGGTTCACTTCCGCACATTGGTACTGCAACTTTACAAGAACTAACTCCTCTAGATTCACCAAAAGCTGCTACAGTTGGAGCAGTTTTTAAAGGTCATAATTGTGAAAATTCTCATGTATCCTGAGTTAAATATGAAGTTCTATTATAATTTGCCCCATGTGGTGCAAAATCACTTGGTCAAAAAGAATCTGGTACATCCCTTGCTTGAATACTTGCAGATGAACTAGTTAAACTATTGTTACTGACATCTTTATTATTTGTGGTTAACACATTTGTAGTATTTGCTAAGACTAAAGCAGTTCCAATAGGTACGCCTAATAACAATGTATAAATGGTTAAACCTTTATGTAATTTTTTATGTATTTTCTTATTCTTCATTTATTTATATATTTTATAATATATAATTTCATTTTTTCACTATCAATGTTTTTGTTCTATGTGTTTACAATGGTGTTTAAGGATATGCTATATCAACTCCATTTTTGATTTCTGGAATTATTGAAATAGGTAGGGTAAATTGTATTTTGTGTAAAATTAATTATTTTTAGCATCAACTAATATTCCACCTTCTACTGATATTCATGAAGGAAAACTGTTTGAATAATAAAATGCATTTGGATTAAGTTGGTAAGAAATATTTTCAAAAAAACCTTCTTGGTTATTGTGATATCAGATTGCAGATTTAGCAAAAAATTTAACTCTTTCCATACCAATTATTTCTGTCTTTCATTTCGGAGTTTTTTTATCAAAATCCGCATAATAAATAGATGCACTAGATATTTTTTCAATATTAGGTGGCAGAATTATCTTAGTTCACTTACCAATTACATCACAAAAATGAGAATCAAGAACTTTAATTTTTTCACATTTGCCAAAATCAATACTTGATGCAATTAGATTAGAATAATCCATAGATGAAATAATATCAAAATTTATTAAAAACTTAGGAAGAATTAGATTTAATTGTGTGTTTGGAAGCAATTTGTTAAATTCAGAATATTGATAACCAAAAAACATTTCTAAATTAGTATTCGAATAATCAATATTGATTACTTTTTCCTTAACTGGAGCAAATGCAGTAGTAGACATTGAAAAAGGACTTCATAATCCTTTACTACTCATTTCCGCATCAACTTCTCTTTTAAATTGATCAACTCCCATTATCTTAACCTTAAAATATCTTCTACTAGAATCACTTGCTAAAAAAATGTTTTCATCTGGAATTTTTACACTTTGGTCAACTTCTGTAGTAATATTTAGTTTACCTGCGTATTCTGGATTATCACTAGGGCCTAATATGGCAGCTGCTAATTCATTCTTAGATGGACTATATCATAATTCATACATAAAACCTTTTGTGTGACTACTAATATCTTCATTTACTCAGTGATATTCGTTAACTGATTTTAGAGTTCCACCTTCTCGTTTCATCAATATTCCATCGGGAATAAGTGGAGTATAATCAGATTGAACAGCTTCTAAATTTTTTAAACGTTCAAAATCTTTTTGTTGCGAAGTTTGAGTAGAATCATTGTTACTTGCTCCACTACTACAAGAAACAATGCTAGTTGCAACCATAGGAATAGTTAAAAGTGCTACACCAGCAAACACTGATGATAATAAATATTTTTTAATTTTTTTCATTTTTACTTACCTCTACAAATTTTTTTACATAATTACATAATTCTTTAAAACAATCTTCATGTGTATCATAGTTATATATTTTATTTTCAATTTTTAAAGTATATATTTGACTAATTCTATAATCCAAAAGAGTGAATGTATCATCTTGGTTTTTATAGAATACCTTATCTATATCAATTGGTATCAATTTAGTTCGCATAATATTATCAATGATAGTTTGCTCCGAATCAAAAATAGCATCAGAGCTAGTTGAAATTGTTTCATCTGGATTTAATTTAATTCCTGGATTAATAACATTCCCTAATAAGTCATATAATACTACTACTTTTTGTGGTTCTGTAATAGTGGTATTTTCAATTACTTTCTTGATTTCGTCCTTATTGTTTAAAAGTTTCAAACTATTATTTCCAATCAATGCAGGACTTACTGATCTACCATTAGATAAGAATTCGCGATATTTGGTATCCATTGGTAAATTTTCTTTGTATAGAATAACTACTTCACTCGGATCAACATATTCATTTTTAATTATTTCTTGATAACGAGGATTGCTCAATTTTAAGCTATCAATATTTTTATTATATGTGTTTACAATCGTATTTAAAGGATACGCTATATCAACTCCATTTTTGATTTCTGGAATTATTGAATTATAGGTAGGATTGAATTCTTTAGAAGAATCGTTAAATTTTCAATTATATCCATCATTTGTAATTAACAACATATCATTAAGAACATTAAATGAGTTATTTATAGTTTCAAATGATTGTGATACATTACTTATCTTATCAATAATTTCTGTTTTTATTTTAGGAGTAATGGAATCTATTTTACTATTAAAAATATAAGCATTTTTTAAGCCTAAATTTATTGCTATTCCATTTGCATACGCTTGTCTTATAATTAAATCATTTTTATTATCATTTATATTTAATTTTATTTTAAATAAAGGTTTATTATGATAATCAATAACAAAAGGATTTAAGTTATTCAATGTTTTAGTAATAACTAACTTAATATTATTTGATTTTCTAAATAAATTGAATAACATATCTGTAATTTGAAGATTTTTTAATTGATAATTTTTAGCTAATATGTTTCTACTAGAAGCTTCCAAAATATTTGAACAAGATTCTTTTAAGAATTTATTATCAACCACAATGTTCTTATCTAAATCTGTGATTTCCTTGGAAGTCGCTACATCTCCGTCATTTACATCATAATATTCAAATTCTGTATTAAAAGCTATATTCTTGGAAAATAACATATCATAAACTAATTCAAGTACAGATTTAGTGATTTGATATCTTATTGAATTAGGGGAAGAATCTACAAATAGTTTTTTTATATTTTGTTCAAAGATACTACGGAATGTATTATTTAATACAAGAGAATTTTTTTCTGAAAAACTAGGTTTAACATTAAATCCTAAATATGAATTTTGGGTACTTTCTTTACCAACTCTTAATATTTCTATATCAATACCTTTTGCATCCCCTTTATCGTTACCACAATATATTAAATCAAAAGTAGTGTCTAAAAATGTGACTTTAGCTTCATCCGCCACATAATAATAGGCTATTCCGTGTTTGCAATTGTGAGTTCATAATTTTGAATGTCCCTCAAAATCCTTTCTATTAATAAAGGTATTAAATTTTAACAAATCATCAAAATTAACATTATCAAATTCTAGGTTCTTTTCATCAACACATCTATAATTAAGATTACTTGATGCAAAATTCTTTATTTCATAATTAGTTATATTTCCCTTACCATGATTTACTAATTTAATTTTTACATCGAATCTTTGTGATTTTATAAATTCCAACATTGTATCAGTGTAAATACTTAAAATGTCACTAATAATATCATTTAAATAATTTTCATCATCTCGGATACTTTTATTTTTAGAAGAAAGTTCTCATTGACTTGTAGTATTATTGAAATAATCTAAATCATATAATTTTAATGCATAATCAGTTTGGTATTGAGGGTTTAAAACTTTATTTTGTATTTCATTAAAAACACACTTTTTAAATTCTTGTAAGTCATTTTTTGACAAAGGATTAAACTTATCTACTCTATATTTAGAAAACAAATTTCCTTCATAATATTGAACTCCTGTAGGATGCTTAGAATTAATAATGGATTCTTTTGCTTCTTCTGGACTTGCAAATAAATTCCCATTAAAATCATAATACTTGTATCTAATCAATCCAGGATTTACATATGATTTTTTTGCTTTTTGATAATCGTAAGTATGGTTGCCTAAAGCATCCACATAAGCAGGAAACAACTTTGAATCATCATATCGTCTTAAATCATTAATATTCACCAAACCTGTAGATGGATCTAAAATAGCATGATTTAAATCTCCTACATAATATCCATTTTGTATTGTTCCTGGATGTTCAACCAAATATCTAGTTGCCACAGACTCAATGTTAGGAAAAAATTCATTATTATAGAAATACCCGTTTTTGGCAACAGATAAGCTATTGGATGCCATAATTTTTTTATTAGTATTTGTTGATGCAATAGCAGAAGCAGTCACTAATAAGGGACACATAACCAATGAACTTAATATAAGTTTTATTTTCTTTTTCATTATTTCACCTCCTTAATATTATTTTCTATTCAATTTAAGAAACTATTATAGCTATAAAATGTTTGTTGATTTAATGTATAAGTAACATGGGTTTCTGTGGTGTAATATGCTTGGTAATCATATTTATTCATTAATCAGTTAATTGCATCATTTTTATCCAAGAATATCTTTTCTTCTCCATTAATATTTTCCACCATATAAGCTTGCAGATGATTAATGTTGTCTGATAAATCACTATAATGATTATCTTTATTAACGAATTTAGTCACAATTGACTTAGAAGGAACATCAAAACTATTATAGAATAAAGAATCCAATCGCTGTTTTATAGTATTATCATCTAATGTTTGATCAACAATATTAGGATCTACTAAAACATATTGATATCTACCACTTGAACTAATAATTCCTCCAGTCGATGTTCAATAGTTATTTGGCAGTTCAAATGAGCATATACTAGGATCTATTTCAGCATTGTCATCAGAGATTGGCATATTTTTATATAATCCTGATAAATTAAGTAGTGGTAACTGCGATATTCAAACAGGTTTAATTTTATTCAATATGTTATTAATATTTTCTTTCAATGAAACAGAATTACTAACATAGAAACCATTCCCATATGTATAATCACTAATACCAAAAATTTCTTTCTCACTATGTGTTCAAGTATCAGGATGATTAAAGTCTAAAGTTTTCATTTTATTGATAATTTTAATAACTAGATCATCTAAAGTAGGAGCTTTTAAGAAATCTTCTATATTATTTTCTTGTGTTAAATCAACTAGTGAATATGTTAATTCAGCATTATCACTATGGTATCTACCTTCCAAGACATCATCTAATTGTTGTGCTCTTAAAGTATCAATATCATTATAGACAACACCATTATAATAATATCCATTCACAATATTAGCACCAATAACTTCTAATGGGTCTAATAATTTCATTGCTTCTGGTCCTCTACTATTACCAGGAATTAAACCAAAGAAAAATGATTCGTCTTTTCCACCTTTTCAAATATACTCAACATCTTCAGATTTAAATATGTAAGAACTCAATTCTACTTTATAAAAATTTAAAAGAAAATCAACTGCAACTTGGACAAATATAAAACTTGTAGAGACAATGGAAATAATTTTTTTTGACAACTTAGCAATTTTTTCTGTCATTTCTAAAATTTCTGTAAGATTCGATGCAATATCAAGAGTTTTTCCTGCTGCTTCTTTGAATATGTTTCATACATCAGTTTTATACTCATTGTTATATGTAGCATTAATAATGTTAAAAATTTGTGATGTTATAGGGAATATAGGAGACAAAGCAATATTTGGTAAGAAGAATGGATAGACTGCAACTAATGCATTAATAGGAACTGACAATAAATTACTTGATATATTAGTAAATTGTTCAAATGATATATTTTTCATTACATTCTGAATAAAGTAATCAAGAATTTTATCCTTGATCGTCTTGTAATCAAAAATACCAAACATTTTTCTTAAATCTAAAAAATAGGATTGTGAAGCAATTAATTTTAAATAACCAAAAATCTGTACATCAACCTTTTGATTGTATTCATATAAATCTTCTAAATAGGCAACATTTTCAGGGCTTATATTACTAGTAAAATTAAATGTCTTCAAATATTCATTAGCAGCCTGGATTTCATTTTTAGATGCAGTAGTATCCATTAGTGGAATAGTTTTTCCAAAACTATTTAAAATAACTTTTTCTAACATTGCATTGTTGTTATAAGATTGACTTAATACTTCTATAAACACTAGTGGAATGATTTCATCAAGAATATCATTAGAAGGAAAACCTGTTAAATCAGGAACATTAGTTTGGTAAATTTGTTGAATTACAGATTTTAAATATGCTACATTATCTTCTATTGAGTTAGAATATGAACCACTAGTTAGAGCATTCCATATTAGACGATAAGATTCTTCTTGTTCATCAGTTATGGTAATATTAAACAATTTTTCAACCATCTCTCTTTGAAAACTATTTGGTGTTAAAAAAGGCAATCTATTTAAAATAGCTAATGATCCACCAATAAAATCCATAGTATTAACTAATGGTTGGAAGTTGTTCACTAAGTTAGAAACTATGGTGTCAACATCATAATTCAAATCTAGAGTCTTATTATTGAATTTAAACATTTCTTCAAAACTAAAATAATTATCTTTTCTTCCTTTTAACAAATCCCTAGGAATAGCTAATTTAAGAATTAAATCATAATACTTAGCAATGTCATTGTAGACCTTTCTAGTTAGATCGATATAATGTTGATCAATTCGATAACTTATCATTTCATCAATTGTATGCAGGAAGAGAATTGGTAACTTTAAAAATTCTGAATATCTTTTCCCTTTTTTCATAGTAGAAAAAATATTTTCAATTGAAGCATACACTTTAGGTAAATCATTTTTTAATATATTAAAGTATTGATCAATTTCAGATTGAAGTAGAGGAATGTTAAAGAAATTATTATGTTCATCTGATGCTCTAGAAATGATAGTATCAAAAAAATGAGTTACCTTTTCGGTTTCTAAAGCATTATCAACAAATTTAGAATCCCTACCAGAAATCTTTTTTCATAAAGATGGGTCTTTCATCTTCTTAATGTCACTTGAGGACTCAACGTAATAAGGTCCTAATAATTCAAATTCGTCTTTCTTATCAAGGTCAACAATATAATTACCCTTTCCTTTGTTACTAGTAATTTGCGTATAATTAGGGTCATATTTATTAGTTCCAATTCTGCTTATTTCTTCATGACTATAATATGTACGCTTGTTATCTTTTTCAGCAAAACTTAAATAACCATTAGCATGTTGTCTAATATATTTTTCTATGTATTGGTAAGTATCTGAATTAGGATTATCTAAATCAGTAGCTAAAGCATCAATTTTAATTGGTAAGGAAATAGATTGGTTTGCACTTTTTAAAATGATTGCTTCAGCCTCTTTTTTGCCAACTTCTCAATTCTTTTCAAGATACACAGCTAATTCATTTTTTGCTCTAAAAAATAAATTATCAAAGAAATATACTTGGTGAATTTCATAATAAGAATCCTTGGCAGCTTTTTCAGAAGTATAAATACCATTATTTGCACCACGATAAATCTTTGTTGTATTCGGATGTGATGAAAAGTCCATATTCTTCAATTCATTAGGAATAATTGATCCATCTACATTTAATGATAATTCATTTTTATTAGTGACAAATTCAAAGGTTTTTATTTGTGAGGATAAAGCATTAATAAGCACATCTGGAGACTCAAAAGAATTTGTCATATTATTTTGTTTTAATGTTCAAGATGTAGCAACATTAGTCATATCCTTAGTCTTAGAAGCATTAGAGATTGCATATTGAATAGCTTCTTCTTTAGAATTAAAAGTTTTTCCCATAAAACTATATTTTGAATTCATAGTTTGATGCGAAGCTATTTTAATAGATGCTAATGTAATGGGAGGCATTATTATTAAAGTGGATGCTGATAAAATACTAATTCATATTTTGTTCTTCTTAGTCATATTTGTTTTCCTTTCTAAAATCTAAAATAAATCAAGTTGTAGTAATAAGAGTGAGAATAATAACAATTGCGATAGAAATCTCTGGATATAAACTATTACTCCTATCAGTAATGAGGTATTGTTTATTAAATCTTGAGATATCTAATGAATTTTTAGAAAGTTCTAAATAATATAGATTTGGTAATTTTTCTTTCAACTTATGAAGAAACTTATTAGTATTACTATAGGATAGAGATATACCTTGAATATAAACTAATCATGTTTCATTATCTACAATTGAATTATCAAATCCCTTTAAAGCATTAATATCTAATGGAATATAAGTTTTTGCTTCATTTAAATAATATGGGGTTGATCCAACAAATTTAATTAATGAATTACTGATAAATTTTTCATCTAATGGTGAAATAGGTTTATTTTCATTTACTACATAGAAATTGTTATACACTTCATTAGCATTAAATTTACTAAATTTAGGAGACTCAAATAGATTAAAAGAAGTATTAGTTGAAGTTACAACAGTATTGAACAAAGTTGCTATTTCCTTATTATAGACACTACTTATGTTGGTATAAACATTTGAAATCCTACTTTTTAAAACTTCATTATATTTAATGAAATAGAAAAGTTGACTAAATTCTGGATTAATTCCAGTAATATCCATAATTAATTTTTTGATATTTTCTTCAGCAATATTATTTCAATCGAAATTACCAACAATAGCAGATGTAGTTTGAAGAACTAAGCTAGTTTTATTCATTAAATCATATTTCTTCACTACTTTTCCAACTGTGGTAGTAATTAAATCTAAGTATTCAATATTAGATAGTTTTAAACAATCTAAGTCATTTGCTCTAAAAGTTAAAGCAACTTGGCCATCTATATCCATAGCGGCTTTACTATATCCTTTAGCTAACATACTATATGATGTTTGTTCAGATTCAAAACCACACGCAGATAATAGAGAACTATAGAAACTATTACATCATTCAGAAGGAACAAATTGATTAATGAATCTTGGCGTATTTAATTGATTATTTATTGTTGAAGTTTGCACTAAATATTCTTTATTCTTAACTCCTAATTTATAGTAATCATTGTTAGTTATTTTATTTTGATATTCATTATTAATAAGTGGATGAGAAAATAGAGAGATTGCAAACATAAAGAAGATGACAAATGTAGAAGTAAAGATGTAAGGAAGTTTTTGAATTTTAATAGCAATAAAAGTAATAAGAATAGTTATGAAAAATAAAATGAATAATGATATAAAAGTATTAGCAATAAAAGAAGCTACACCAAAATAAGTATAATTCATAATAGGTAAGACTATTAATAAAACATCTTGAACAAAAATAATTAAAAGAATCCCAATAAAAGTAATTAGTAATCTAGAAAGTTTAATCATCCATGGACTATAACTTGAACATATTAATTTATCATCATAAGAATTTTCTTTTGGTTCTTGAAACAAAACATAAATATTATTAATAATGAAGATACAAATAAAAATGTTGGGAATGATATAAATTAATAAAGAATAATCTATTAAATTTAAGTTTAGACAATATAACACAATATTGATTACTATTTGACTAATTCCTGCTAAAGCAAATAAAATTCAAGTTAATGGATGATACTTCACTTGATATCAATTAAAATAAAGTAATTTACTAAAATTCTTTCATTGT
>JAHHTI010000022.1 GCA_020024735.1 Mycoplasmataceae bacterium
CAAACTCCTTTTGAAGTACAATTAAATAATGCATATCCAGGATGTGAATATGGGGCTAGTAATAGATTATTAGTAAATAACACTGCTGGTACTATTGAATGAATATATGATCCAGGTTCTGTATTGAAAAATGGATTGATTGTTAGTTCTGATTCAAAAGATGTTAGAAAAATAGTTATTAAAGGTTTTAAAAGAATCCCTGGTGTAACTAAAATTGTTAGTAAAGTTGATTCACAATCTCCTTTTACTTTAGCTCAAACAGTTGCACAATTATCTTATCAAAAAGAAGAACCTACCACTTTGAACTATAGTATAACTTTTTATAAATTGATTTATGATTTAGCTATAGTTAATTTCCCTCCTGCTAATGATTTACCACCTGATATTAATTTAAATTCTGTTACAGGTCTTAAGCAGTTAATTAAAATTTCTAATGTTAAGATTAACAATATTGGTGATAAGACTCCTGATGGCTATCCTGAAGGTGGTTATATTGAATGTGATGTTGCTTTAACTTATTTCTATGATGCTCAAACTAACTTGATTAAACCATCTGATCATAAAGAATCACCTCCTAGTAAATTAAGAATTTATGGTTTCAAACATGTTGAACCTACAATGGTGCCAGAAGCTACTCCTGCTGATAATCCTTTTGCGGATAAAGGAAATCCTAGTATGATTCCAGCAGATGCTATTAAAGATGAACAATATCTAAAACAAATTGTATTAGATGTAATGCAAACAAAAGTTCCTGCTACTCCAGAAAATGATTTTAGAACAACCATCGGTGGAACTTTACCTCCAGTAAGTGGCTCTATTCCATCTATTATTGATTTTATTAATATTACTAATCCAATGGCTTTTAATGCTGCTGGTGAAGTTACTTTTATGGTTTCTTTACTTCAATATTTTAAAGCTCCTACAGCTGAAGACTTAACTAATCCTAATGCAGTTATTGGTGAACTTTCTACTATCCCTTCTAAACCAGTACTAGTTACTATAGGAAACTTTAGAAAAGTGACTCCTACTGGATTAAAAAAATCTGATATTACTATTAGTACTACTAAGACAGTTCAAGAAGTAGTAAATGATGTAAAAGATTCAAGTAGTGGAAGTGATTCATCAGATCTTAAAGAAGCACCTTTCTTACAATATCTTATTAATAAAAACAGGGATTTAATATTTACTAGTTTACCTGATGGATTTAATGCTTCTAATATTAAAGTTGTGAAAAAACCAGGTGAAGTAAACCCTATAGCAAATTATATTGAAGGTTATATTACTGTTAAAATTGCTATCACTTTATATTTCGATGAAGATGGAGTCACTGTTAATACAACAGTTAATAAAGATAAAAAACCTAAACCATTTACTTTAACATTAAGAGGTTTCAACAAAACATTACCTACTGAAATCAAGAATAGTACTATTAGTATCATTGACAATCCTTTGTTCTTCAACACTCTACCAACAACAGTAGATGTAAATAAAGTGAAGTCTATTATTTATGAAAGAAGAGATGAAATCTTTACTGATGTTCCTAATTTATATTTTTCTATTAATTCCATTATCATCGATGAAAAAGATGTGAATCCTAATAATTTAAATGGAAGCATTAATGTTAAATTCTCTATTTCAGATTATTTTAATTCTAAAGGTGAAAAAATTTCCCCTGATACTGAAGGTTACAAACCATTAGATAATTTAAACTTAACAATTAATGGTTTTGCAAAAGTTGCTCCAACTAAATGAAATACTGTTAACTTTGATGTAAGTGGAGATGATCAATTTATTCCAATATCTGCTAAGAATGATCTAATTGCTACTACTTCTTCATCAACTTCAAAAGAACAATTTAAAAATTTCTTTATTAATTCATATCCAAAAGCTTATGCAACCACAGAACCTGATGGTGTATTAATTTATAGAGATAAAGATGGTAATTTAACATATAAAGGTGGTACAGTAGGAGATGAAAAATTTAACATTGATAAGGCTATTTGAGGAATGTTAGGTTTATCTCATAAAACTATTTTTCAAGTAACTCCAGAAGATATTGCAACATTAGTAGTAAGAAGTATTCAAAATCATAAATTTGTAAATTTTGCTCCAACAGATCCTGCTCCAGATCCAACAGCACCAACTACTTTTGCTACAGATCCTGTAGATCCTGATACTGGTGCTGGTGGTGGAACTGTTGATGGTACTACTCCTGATGGAGGAGCTGCTCCAACAACTCCTGAACCACTTACATCATATGATAGTATAGATGTAAAAATGAGTGATATTTCTGTAAATATTATTAGAGACGATCCTTCTAGTGTAAAAAATGTTAATAGTGAACAAATGAAGAAGGAAAAATGATACAACGGATATATGACTGTTGAAATCAGTATTACATTCATTGATGGTATATTAACACAAAAATTTGTTTTTGGTGCTAATAGTGGTTCTGATAGAAATGTTTTTGCTAGATATATTCCAATTCCAGCTACTACTATTACTGCATCAGGAAAAGAAAAAAACAACCTTCCATTAGAATTAGTAAATGGTACTGCAATAAAAACTGATGGAACAACTACTGGTCTTACTTTTTCAAATAATGAAATTCAACAATTTGTGTATGAAAATATTGACCAAATATTAAATGGTCCAATTAATGATAGCGTTTCAAAAGACTTTATTTCAGCAGATGCTCCTTCTGGAGTTCCAATTAATTTCTCACCATTTGATATTGACGTTACTAATGTATTAGGAGATAACAATAACGGAACTATTTCTGCATTAGTTACAATAGGAAACTACTATAACAATAAAGGAGAACTTGTAGCTAGTGATACTAACAATAGCTTTTCTACTACTGTAGTATTTTCAGGATTTGCGACTCAAAAGTCTACCGAATTTAAGGAAACTATTAATTTATCGGATGTTGGGGCTGATAGTAAATTCTTCTCTAAAAAAGATGGTACTCCAATCTTGAATTGAGAAGACATTACTGCTGAAGAATTTTGAAATTTATATATAGATAGTTATTCTCATTTACCTAGCGGTTCTCAACCTAAACAACAATTCATATATGATATCATTATGGGTCAAACTGGTGGTATTTTATCTCCAAAGGTTAGTGGTGAAAAATATAACCCTAATAGAATTTTAAAAGGTGATTCATTACCTGGTGCAATAGATCCTGAAGCTCCAAAGGAAAAAAATGATTTCACACCTGCTAGCATTGTAGGTTATGATGCTTCTTTCTCTAACTTAAATGGTAGATTAGATCTAACATTTAGAATTACTAATTACTATGATAATTTAGGTTCATTAGAAACACAAGCACCAAAAACTTGCAAGATTGAAATTTATGGTTTCAAAAATACTCAATCTTCATTATTAGCAGGTTCTAGTTTTGGTAGAGAAGCAATTATTGATCATAAAATGAAAATTAGTGGTTCTTATAATATTACAGCTTCTTTAGTAACCGACAAATATATTAGGGATAACATTTTATCAAAAACTTCAGGAAATTGACCTTCAGCAGCAGGTACACCAGAAGATGAAACAGTTAATATTAACCGTTTTGATTTTGTGTCTAAAGTGGAAGATTTAAGAATTGTTTCTACTAATAATTCTAGCGGTGTTATTACAACAAGTTTCTATTTGAATGATGATGTAAATATTTATGATGATAATGGAAATCCTGCAACTTTACTAAAAGGGGTATATCAATTAGAAATCTCTGGTTTTGAATCTTCTTTAATGATGTATATTTTAATTTCTATTTTAATTATCTTTATACTTTTCATTTTAATTCCAGCAATAGTAATTCTTGCTAAGAGATCAAATGCGAAAAAATCTGCTAAAGGTAAATTAAGCGACTTTGATGATTAATAATAAAGAAGAAAGAATTAGTTTTTACTAATTCTTTTTTTTGTTATAATGAAAGTGCACAAATAAAATGGTATTTATTTCTAAAGGAGAAATTAAATGCCGGTTTATGTAATTATTATCTTAATATTTTGTTGCTTATTTTTTATTGGTACAGGAATAGGAATCTATTTTATTTTCAAATACTATCAATTTAAAAAATCACATTCCCACGATGCGATTAAAAAACAGTATGATGATTTAACAGCAAAGCTACATGCAGAGGAAAAAGTTTTAGATGAACAAATCTTAGCTTATCGGAATAAGCTAGTTAATTTAAGCCATAAAAGTGAAAATGAAATCGAAGATGAGATTAAAAAAACTTTTATGCAAAAGTTATCGGTTGATTTAAGCCACGAAATAAAAGAATATAAGCAAACTTTAGAAGAAAATAAAGTGGCATATCTTTCGCAAATCTTAGTCGATTCATATCAAAATATTTTAGAAGAATCAATTCATCAATCTGCATCAACAATGATTAAATTAGAAGATGTTAATCTTAAAGGACGAATTATTGGTAAAGATGGGAGAAACAAAAAAGTTTTTGAATACCTTACAGGAGTTGATTTAGTCATCGATAAAGTTTCAGAATACATTACTATTGCTTCATTAAATCCTTTACGAAGAGCATTAGCTGTTGATGTTATGAATGCTTTAATTAAATCAAAAAATATTGAACCAGCAAAAATTGAATCTTGTTATGAACAAGAATCACAAAAGTTTCATCAAGCACTTTATGATTTAGGTAAAGAAGTTTGTGACACTAAATTGCACGCTTATCATTTGAATGAAAAGATTTACCCTTATATAGGAAGATTAAACTACCGTAGTTCATATTCACAAAATATTCTTTCCCATTCCTTAGAATGTGCTTATATTGCTCAGCATTTAGCCAATATCATTGGAGTTGATCCTCACAAAGCTAAATTAGCTGCTTTCTTTCATGATATTGGGAAATCAATTGATTTTGAAATAGATAAAAACCATATTGATGCTGGTATGGAAATTGCAACTGAATGTCATTTAGATGATTATATTGTGGAAGCAATAAAAACCCATCATAATGAAGGAGTCATTAGTAGTATTTATTCAGAAATTACTAAGATAGCAGATGCTATTTCAGCCTCTCGTCCAGGAGCAAGAATTGATTCATACGATGATTACATTAAAAGAGTACAACAACTAGAAAGTATTTGTAACCAATTTGAAGAAGTTAATAACTCTTATGTTATTAAATCAGGAAGACAATTGCGTGTTATGGTTAATCCGAAAAAAGTAGCAAATTACGAATCATTAGAAGTTTTATCTTTTCAATTAAAACAAGCAATTGAATCACATCCTGATGTGGGAACATACAAGATAAAGGTTATTTTAATTAAAGAAGACAAACTTACTTTTGAAACCAGTCAGTCTTCTACTCAACTTCCATTACACGAACATGAATAATAAAAAAAATAAAGATGAGTAATTCATCTTTATTTTTTACTGTGATAATTAATTTTAAATGGTGGCTCCGGGCAGAATTGAACTGCCGACACACGGATTTTCAGTCCGTTGCTCTACCGACTGAGCTACAGAGCCATGGCGGTCCTGACGGGAGTCAAACCCGCGATCTATCCCGTGACAGGGGAGCATGTTAATCACTACACTACAGGACCATTTTTTACCATTTAATTATATACTATTTTAAAAAATATTTACCAAATATTTTATCTTAATTCAACAGGTAATATGTTAATTAGATGGCATTACTTTCGATATTATAATTAAGAACAGTTGCTGATAAAGAAGGATTTAATTGATAAACCATATGATTATCTTTTTGGTAAGCAATCACATATTCGTAACTAACTAAAGTATTTAGATCAAAAAGATTATTTTGTTTATTCATTGCATTATCAATTTCTGTTAATGATAAAGCTGAAGAAGATGCTAAAACTTGAATAATACGATAAGCATTTTTATTTAAATCATCATTAATAAATTTAGCAATTAATTGTCTTTTGTTATGAGATACCACTTGTTTTTGAATTGACACTTTGATTAAAGCTACAAATTGGTATATTCATAAAACAAAACTTGCAAAACCAAATGCTACTCAAACTCCATAGTCTTTAAAATAAGGAGTAATTTCTTTATCTCTTATTCATGGACTAGAGTGCATAAAGACACTATTCACACCAGGTACATAATAAACTATTAATAATAAAACTGCACTGATTAAGAAAGAACCAAAAATTCATTGATTACTAAAGAATTCTTTGCTAAATAAAACTGGTTTATTCATACGACAATTAAAAGAATGGAATAATCTACAGAAAGCTAAAGTTAAGAAAGCAATTCCACTAGCTTGATCAAAAAGCTGATCAGTATCATTAATAACAATACCACTTACCTTTGTATAATAAGTGAAGAAGAAAGAAACGATAACTACTCCGGAAATTAATAGTGCGTCTAAAACAACATGTTTCATAAATTTAGGCGTAATAAAGAACTCATTAGCTTTCCGTGGTTTTTCATAGATTACATCATTTTTATAAGATTCTAAACCTAAAGCAATTGCTGGTCATGAGTCGGTAACTAGATTTAAAAATAATAATTGAATAGTATTAAAAGGAACATAGTTAATTCCGATAATTAATGAGAATATTAATAATACAGCAGTGGCTAAAATGGTTGCTAATGAACCGGTTAGTAAGAATTTAATAGCGCTTTTGATGTTGTTATAAACATTTCTTCCTGACTTAATAGCAGTAATGATGGTAGCAAAATTATCATCAGTTAAAATCATACTTGCAGCATCTTTAGAAACTTCAGTTCCAGTAATTCCCATTGCTACTCCAATATTAGCTTCTTTTAAAGAAGGAGCATCGTTGACTCCATCACCTGTCATTGAAACAATCATATTGTGTTTTTGTCATGCTCTTACGATTTTAATTTTATCTTCTGGAGAAACTCTTGCATACACAGAGTATTTTGCAATGTTTAAGGTTAATTCTTCTTCAGAAATTTCTTTTAATTCTCTGCCACTTAAAGATAAATCACCTTCATTAAAAATACCAATTTGTTTAGCAATCGCAACAGCTGTTTCAGGATGGTCTCCAGTAATCATAATTGGTCTAATACCAGCGACCTTACATTCTTTAATAGCTTGAATAGTTTCCACTCTTGGAGGGTCTATCATAGAAATTAAACCAATGAAGATTAAATTGCTTTCATCATTGAATTGCAATTTATCTTGTTGCATTTCTTTAAAGGCAAAACATAAAACTCTTTTTCCTTCAGAAGCAAATTGACGGTTGATAGTATTGATTTTAGTAATATCATTATCATTAATCTTTCTGACTTCACCATTTAAATAAATATGAGTGATTTTACTAAGTACTTGGTCAATAGCTCCTTTGGTAATCATAAATTTTTTATTTTGATATTGAACTAAAGTAGACATCATCATTCTTTCACTATCAAAAGGTAATTCTGAAATTCTTTTGCAAGAACTTCTTAATTGTTCACTATCACTATGTTTATTGTAATAATCAATTAAACAACTTTCAGTAGGGTCACCAATAATAGTATTATTCACAACTTTCGCATCTGAACATAAAACAGCTAATTCAGGTAAATTAATCTTATTAGTTTGATAATTAAATTGCATATCTTGATTGATTAATGTTTCATCAGTATATAAATCAATAACAGTCATTTTATTTTGAGTTAAAGTTCCGGTTTTATCACTACAAATAATAGAAACAGAACCCAAACCTTCAACTGCCTTTAATTCCTTAACTATTGCATTTTGCTTTGCTAAACGTTTGGTAGAAATAGATAATACAATGGTAACAATTGAACTTAATGCTTCTGGAATAACAGCTACTGCTAGCGCAATACTAAAGTTAATAGAATCACCAAATGTTTCTCACTTATTTAAACTTGGATCTTTCATTTTAATCATATTCACTACAAATAAAACTAAACATACAGCAAGAATGATGTAAACAAGGAATTTAGCTAGACGGTCTAAGTTAACTTGAAGAGGAGTTTTTTTAGTTTTAGTTTCATTTAAAAGAGTGCTAATTTTACCAATTTCAGTATTACTTCCTACTGCGGTAACAATGAATTTAGCTCTTCCATAAACAACTAAACAACCAGAATAAATACAATTTAATCTATCACCTATTCCTAAATGGGGATCATCTAGAGGGTTATTGTTTTTTAATACTACAGTAGCTTCTCCTGTTAATGAACTTTCATTTACTTTCAATGAAAAACAATCAATAATCCGACCATCAGCAGGAGCAATATCACCAGCTTCCACAATTACAATATCACCCACCACTAAGTCTTCACTATTAACCACTAATGATTGATTGCCACGAATAACTTTTGCTTTTGGTGAAGAAAGCTTTTTTAAACTTTCTAAGGATTTCTGAGCCTTCAATGCCTGGATCATTCCTAAAATGGCATTAATGACAGTAATTACTACAATTAGGATAAAGTTTTCTCATCCTTCAATAGTGGTTAACATTTGTCCTCATTGATATCCATGTTGAGGGAAAGCAGAAACTATTAAAGAAACTAATGAAGCAACTAATAAAGTGATCATTAATAAATCTTTATATTGTTCAATAAAGAAGTGATATCATTTTTTAGGTTTTTTTTCTTGTAATTTATTAATTCCATAATTACGACGATTAATTTCTACTTGTGCAGGAGTTAACCCATTAGTAGAACTTTCATATTCTTTATATAAATTGTCTATTGTCTCTACATGAACGTTTTTCATAAAAATTACCCAATAATAACTTCAAAATTAGCATAAATATTTCTAGTAGGTTTTGGTCTAATACTTAAATCGTATTTTTCTCAATCAACAGTTGCATATAAAAGTTCTCATTTATGAATAATAGAATCAGAAGATAACATTAATTTTCTTGATAAATCTTCAATAGTAGCATCATTAATCATTCCTTTAATGAATTCGAATAATTTTTCTTCATTTAATCTTAATTTAGCATACAAAGAGTTTACTCTAGGAGAAAACGAAAATCCGCAATCAAGACATTTGTGCAATTTTGAATTAGCATCTACCAATTGAATGTTCTTAGAATGACACTTTTTACATTGGTCAATGTAGTTAGCAACATCATAGATGCTATCAAAAATCTTTTTGGTAATATTATCAACGTCAATATTTTTATTAGTGAATGATTCAAAATCTGGTTTAGCCTTACTCATATATTTATACCCTAATGGTATAAAGTATACTATTTTTGTAAGATAAAAAAACAAAAAAATACATATGTATTAAAACAATTTTTTATTCTTCTTAATATGAGGTAGTTTAGTTTTAATTTTTAATTAAATATATAGTTAATTATGTTATAATCTATGCGTTATATCTTTTCCACATTTATTAATATAAAAATAAGGAAGTAAAAAAATGCAAAAAAGTACAATGATGAAGAAAGAACAAGCTGATCAAAACCGTCAATGATATGTGATTGATGCGACTGATTTAGTTTTAGGTAGATTATCTGTTAAAGTTGCTGATATTTTAAGAGGTAAGAACAAACCAACTTGAACACCTAATGTTGATTGTGGTGACCATGTTATTATTATTAATGCTAACAAAGTAATCTTAACTGGAAATAAATTAGACAACGAATTTACTTATACTCACTCTCACTATATGGGTGGTTTAAGAAAAAGAAGTAAACGTGAAATGGTGGAAAACTATTCTAAGGAATTACTTGAAAGATCTATTAAGAGAATGTTACCTAAAAATAGATTATCAAGACAAATCATTACTAAATTACATATCTATGAAGGTCCTCAACATCTTCATGAAGCACAAAAACCAATTGAATTAAAATTAGGAGATAAATAATGGCAAGTGTTGAATATAAAGGTTTAGGTAGAAGAAAATCTTCTATTGCAAAAGTAAAATTAGTTCCAGGTAAAGGAAGTATTCTAGTTAATGGTAAAAAACCTAGTGAATTTTTCCCTAACCCATTGATTATTCAAGATATGGAACAACCATTAGTTATCACTAATACAAAAGATCAATTTGATATTATGATTAAAGTTAATGGTGGTGGATTTAACGGTCAAGCTGGAGCTGCTAGATTAGGAATTGCTAGAGCTTTAGTAGAAGCTAGTGAAGATTACAAGGTTGCTTTAAAGAAAGCTGGATTAATCACTAGAGATGCTCGTGTGAAAGAAAGAAAGAAATTCGGTCTATACGGAGCTAGAAGAAGTCCTCAATTTACTAAGAGATAGTCTTTTCAATAAAGAATATGAAAAATATAGAGACCTCAAAGTCTCTATATTTTTTTTTATAAACAAAAAAATATAGGGGCAACCCCTATATTTTAAAAACAATGGCGGAAACAGTGAGATTCGAACTCACGCACCGGAAAACCGATCTAACACCTTAGCAGGGTGCCCTCTTAACCACTTGAGTATGTTTCCAAGCGAATACTCTATAATTATATCAAATCATTGCTATTTTATCTCAAAAGATACAATTTTGGATACATTTAAAAGTTTGTCATTTGCTTGTAAAAAAAATATAGTGCACAAGACACTATATTTTTCTTTCATTAATAAACTATGTAATTAAGCATGTTTATAGCCACATTTAGGGCATATACCATTACTATCTAAAGCAATTCCACATAAAGGACATAATGTAGGTTTTGTTTTTTGACCATATTCTGCTGTGGCTGCATTATCTCCACTAGTGAAAGTGATTTTAGAAATGTTTAGTTTGTCTTTTAATAATTCATAAACAATTTTAATCATTCCTTCAACTGTCATGGTTTCTTTTGTTACCACTATTCTAGCATCTGGATAAGCAGTGGCTAGAGAAGTTTTAAAAGCAGGACCTTTAGTTCTATTTAAAGGATGTCCGTTTTTAATTCCTTGTTTTTCATAAACATCTAAGATGGCAGGTAATAAAGGATCATCTTCTCTTAAAATTAGAGCATGATCAAAATTTTGGATTACTTCTCATGCAATTTTTTTAATTTCATTACATGGGAAAACCATATTCACACCTTCATTTATATCACCATCTACTTCAATTGTTAATCTTCCTGTATGTCCATGAAGATATTGAGCTTCTCCTTGAAACTTGTAGAAACGGTGTGCATATTGAATATCGAATGTTGTATAACTCTTCATATTTGTGTCTCCTTAAATATTGATAATTATTATTGTTCATAACGAAATAATCCTTGTTATGAACATATTAGTATAGCAAAGAATTTTGCATTATAAAAAAAGAATGCAACAATAATAAATATTTGTAGTTAAACTACATCATCATTAATTTGATTTAAAAATTAATAACTAATGTAGTTTTATCATTAATTATTCCTTTAGATTCTAGATAAGTTAAAAGTAGCTCTTGATCTTCAGGTTTTAACTTCTTTTAAATTATTTTGATTGAAGGAATATCAGTTAGGGATAAACCTTCTGTTTGATGACATCAATTACTTAATATTTGTACTAAGAGTTTTTGTATCTCAAATAAGGTGAGTATTAGTTGTCCATCTTCTTAATGGTCATTTCTTTAGTTTTTTGATCGTAGTCAATAAAATACTTTTTGTCTTTTTTAATGGTGTTAGCTACAATCAAACTAGCTAATTTATTTTCTACATTAGATTGTATAAATCTTCTTAAAGGACGAGCTCCATACATTGGATCAAAACCAGCTTCTTTAATGTGTTCTTTAATTTTGTCACCAAATTCAATATTGATATCATTAGCTAACAAACGGTCTCTTAATTGATTTAATAATTTAGTTACAATTGAAATCACAACTTCATCAGTTAATGGATTAAAGATAATTACATCATCAATTCTATTAATAAATTCAGGTTTAAAGTAAAGATTGATTTCTTTTTGTACATCATCCTTTTTACCTTCTAAAATACTTTGTGCTCCCACATTAGAAGTCATAATGATAATAGTATTTTTAAAGTTGATAAATCTTCCTTGAGAATCTTTTAAAGCACCTTCATCTAAAATTTGAAGGAATAGATTTAAGACATCAGCATGAGCTTTTTCAATTTCATCCACTAATACAACACAATAAGGTTTTCTTCTAACAGCTTCTGTTAAAGCTCCAGCTTGTTCATATCCTACATATCCTGGAGGAGCTCCAACTAATTTAGAAACTGAGTGCTTTTCCATATATTCACTCATATCTAATCTCACCATAGATTTTTCTGAGTTGAATAAAACTCTAGCTAAAGTTTTTGCCACTTCAGTTTTTCCAACACCCGTTGGACCTAAGAATAAGAAAGAACCAATTGGTTTATTAGGATCAGAAATTCCAGCTCTTGATCTCAAAACTGCATTGGCAATTTTTTTCAAGGTTTCATCTTGTCCTTTTACATTCTTTTCTAGTTCTTCAGGTAAATGTAGTAATTTTTGTTTTTCATCTTCTAATAAAGTGGCTACTGGAATTCCTGTTGCTTTTGAAATCACTTCAGAAACTTCTTTAGCACTTACAGCATCAGTTGCCATACCATTCTTAGAAAGTTCTTTTTCTTTTCTTTCTAGTTCTTTTTCTAAAGCTGGAATAGTTACATATAACAATTTAGAAGCCTTAGCAAATTCTCCTTCAATTTGGTATTTTTCTATTAGTGATTTAGAAGAGTCGATTTCTTCTTTTAATTTAATGACACTAGTTAATTCTTCTTTTTCTGCTTGTCATTTTTTTGTCAATTCTTGTTCTTGAGTTTTCATTTTTTCCAATTTTTTGAATACTTCTTCAAGTTTTTGTTTTGACTTTGCATCTTCTTCTTTTTCAAGAGCGGCTTTTTCAGTTTCAGTATGAATTATTTCTCTTCTTACCTTATCTAGTTCAGTTGGAATAGAGTGCATTTCCATTTGTACTTTAGCAGCTGCTTCATCCACTAAATCAATCGCTTTATCAGGTAAGTATCTATCAGAAATATAACGATCACTTAATTCTACAGCTGCCACTAAAGCATCATCATGAATTTTTACTCCATGGAACAATTCTCATTTTTCTTTTAATCCTCTCATAATTGTCAAAGATTCTTGTTTAGTAGGTTCAGGGACATAAATTTTTGTCATTCTTCTTTCTAATGCTGCATCTTTTTCAATATATTGACGGTATTCATCTAAAGTAGTTGCACCAATAATTTTTAATTCACCCCGAGCCATCATTGGTTTTAAAATATTAGCAGCATCCATTCCTGAATTAGAACCAGATTTTCCTGCTCCTACTAATTGGTGGAATTCATCAATGAATAAAATAATTTTTCCATTAGATTCCTTAACTTGTTTCACAACATTTTCTAATCTTTCTTCAAATTGCCCTTGGAAGGAAGCACCGGAAATTAAAGATGATAGCGATAATTCATAAATTTCTTTATCTAATAAATTATCTGGGACATCTTTAGCAATAATTCTTTGCGTTAATCCTTCTACTATAGCAGTCTTTCCAACTCCAGGTTCACCAATTAAAATAGGATTATTTTTAGTTTTTCTGGAAATTACTTCAATAATTCTCCGAATTTCTTCTTCTCTTCCAATGATAGGGTCTTTGTTACCACTAGCAAATTCCTTATTAAGATTTCTTCCAAATTGTTCAAGAGCACTAGGAGCTCCTGGTCCTGAATTTTGTTTAAAGTTCATATTTACCTCCTATGCATGATAACTATCATGTTACATATATTCTACCAAGATTTTTCAAAATTAGCAAACTAATCGTGATATTGCTAATTTAACCTAAAGAATTTTATTTTT
>JAHHTI010000023.1 GCA_020024735.1 Mycoplasmataceae bacterium
AAAGTAAAATTAATAGTAAGATTGCTAATTATCAAGTACAATGTAAGAAACGACCAATCATTGATGTAGAAACGATACATGAAAATGATGATTCGGCGAAATATACTATTGAGTTAGGAAAGATCAAAATGAATAAAACAGAAATTCAGGAAATTAAAGAAGAAATGAAAGATCTTAAAAAAGATATTAAGGAACTTAAAGAAATAGTTGCTAATGGTTTTACTAAAGTAAATTCTAGATTAGATAATCTAGAAAAAGATGTTGGTGTATTAAAAGAAGATGTAGCTGCTATTAAAGCTTGCCCTACTATTCAAAGAGAATTAAAAACATTACAAAAGTAGTTTTCTAATAAGTAATACTACTAACAGTTTATTCATCACTCCTATTTATCATTGATAGTATTCAATTAAACAATGAAATTTATGTATATTTCAAAAAAATAAAAATTTTTTAGTGATTTTGCAAAAAAACAGCACTTACATATATGGAGAGATATTAAAACTTTCTCCAAAAATAAACATTTTAGAAAGGAGACTTTATATGCCTAAAAAGAACAGTAAAATTGTTGAATTTGAAAAGCAAACAGAAAATTGTGAAATTATTGATGTTGAAACAGTATATGAATATGATGATTCAGCTGAATATATTGTGACATTTTCAAAAAAAAGATCAAAGTAAATAAATTTTAATCTAAGAACTACAACCAACAAATGATAAAGATTTTATAAGAAAACTTCTACTATGGAAGAAATTAAAACTAGAAAGATAATACTTAATAAGTTAATCACTCCTGAATATTGAAATTCAAGTGATTAACTTTCTTTTTTTTAAAATCAGTTTTGTATTTGAATTAATAGT
Organism: Mycoplasmataceae bacterium; assembly: GCA_020024735.1. Classification (GTDB taxonomy): domain Bacteria; phylum Bacillota_I; class Bacilli_A; order Mycoplasmatales; family Mycoplasmoidaceae; genus Mycoplasma_L. The sequence goes on from JAHHTI010000023.1 coordinate 859, forward strand.
TTCTTTTTAACATAGTTAAAAGTATAGTTTTTTGTATTTATAGTATAATTTACCTATATGAAGGAGTAATTGTGTCAGTTAAAAAGAATGATGAATTTGTTAAAGGATATGAAGCTCTTGCTGATAAATTATCCTTTATTACTGTCAATGAACAAACTATTAACTTATTAAAAAATAGTGAAGAGTTTAAAACTAACTTTGAAAAGATGCTAGTTTCCTTGATGGATTTAGAAACTAAATTAAAAATTGAAGATAAAAAATCTATCGCTCTTGTCAACGCTTATCATAGTATTACTAATACTAGTGATTTAACTCAAAAACCTATTGAATTTGAAGATGCTGATGACATTGAAGATAACATCCACTTTTTAGATGTTTATATGATTAATACCTTTGGGGAAGAATTTTTAAAACAAAACCATATCCATCAAGATAATATGGAAACTGAAACCTATGAAACTAAAATTGTTGATGGGGAAGAAGTTCACAACTTTGGTAATCGAAATCAAACTAATCAAGAACAAACTTTTAATGCAGAAGAATTTTTAAAACATAATAATGTTACACCTGAAGCGATGGCTGATGAAATTCTTTACTCACAAGCTAGATACCTTTTACAAAGAGATATTTCTCAAAATAAAGTTTTTCAATATGATTCAAAACCTAAAATTGTTATTTTTATGAAAATGCTTAACCTTTTCCTATTTGCTGTTTTTGGTTTAAGTTGTTTTATTTTTGCTGTGATGGAATTTGTAATGTCTTCTAAAGGAATGACATTTATTTCTTCTACTCAAGGTGGAGATAATGGTCCTTTTATACCAATGATTATGGAAGATTTGATGGTTATTTTTGGATTAACGTTCCTGATATTATGCGTGATTGCAAAAATTTATAATGAAATAAAGTATTTCAAAAATGATAATTATCGTTACAACGTCAAGTTATCCCATTTATTCTTTTCAAGTTTAATTTTCATTCTTTTCATTGTCTTTTTTACTAACTTCATTAAAGCTTATGCTTTTGCAGGTGATTATAAGAATGCCGCTTTTATTTGAGATCAAAGTAAAAGAGCATGAATAATAGATACTACCAATAATCCTGATAGTTTAAAAAATAGTCTTGAAGCCTATAACTTATTACCTGTTTTATTTGCTTTTATTATTACTGCTATTACTTCTTTTTGTTCAATGTTTATTGTTTCTATTATCTTAATGGTAATTAGACCAAAGATTGATAGACTAAAAATGCAACAACTATTAAACCAATATGTTCATGATATTAAATCAGGAAATATTAAAACTGAAGATATTAGTCCTAAATCACCTTTTTCTTCCTTAGGAAGTATGATGTTTTAAATAGGATAGGTGAAGCCATTCAAGTCATACATTTCTCATAGTCCTCATAATATTCTTAAATTCTTCTTTCCTTATTGACCAAAGAAATTTTTTGCCACTACTTCTTTTGTAGTATTAACTGCCTTAATGCTAGCATTAAGGGTTGTTCTACAATTTTTTTCCATTCCTCTTCCTATCTTTGGTTTTAAAATATCCATTGCTTGATTACCTGTCTATGTGATGGGATTTTTATTTGGTCCATTAGTTGGATTGATCTTTGGGGCAATTTCTGATACCTTAAATTTTTTATTATATGGTGGGGTATGATTTTGGATGTATGCTATTCAAGAACCAATTGTCGGATGTATATCAGGGATATGTGGTTCATGTTACTTTTTTAACAAGAATGATGGCAAGCATCATTTTTGGTTTAAAGTTATCTGAAGAATTATCCTTTATGGTTTTAGTATCTTTTGTATGGTTAATCTTTTATCCAAACTAGATTTAATTGAAAGCGGTGCTTTTCAAGGTGGTAAAAAGATGACTAATGAATTAGCTCTTGCTATTACTGTTTGTGTTTTATTATGCTTCTTTATTGGGTTAATTGAAGGATTAAATTATTTATTTAGTAGGAAGTATCAGCAATATGCTAAGCTTAAACAATTACAACGTTTATTTATTTATGTAATGATAGCGGTCATTATTAATGTGATGTTATTTTCTTTCTTATTAGGACCTACCATTACCTTAGCTTATTGACAATATATCGGTATGACACAACCTAATGGTTTCATTGAACACGGTGTTTTTTATTTGTTAATTCCACGAATTCTTAAGGAATGTATTAAAACCCCTCTATATATCTTGCTTTTATTTTCCATTCTATGAGCATTAAAGAAACAATATACTAACTTAATTAATAATGCCCGGAATAAATGAGATCATCACCAATACTTCAAGCGTCGTTATGAAATTAATGTCAATGTTTATGACTATCCTTTTTCCAAAATGGAAAAAAAGGTGATTCAATTATTTGATACGCACGAAAAACTTACCTTAAATAATATTAATAATCTCCTAAAAACTAATTGTTCATTATTAATTCAAAGTCTTATTAGCCAACAATTTCTTATCATTAATGAAGTGGCTGGACAGTTTTATTACACACTTAATAAATCATATTTAATCCCTGCAGATATCGAATAATTAATTAGACATCGCAATAAAAATTCACCAATCTATAGAATTTTATAATATAACTATAATATCCATATAAAAAGGAAATAAACAATGATTCCTACAAAAAAAGTTATTGTTAATGCCAAGATTATTGCATATGAAAATGAAATTTTAAAAGTCGTATTTGATGATAATAAAATTGGTTTTTGTCCACGTAATCAAATATCTGATTATGAAATTTATGATATTCAAAAGTATTTTTCTCGTTTCCCTTTATACAAATTTAAAGTTATCAAAGAAAATGAAGATGGGACATTTGAATTATCATACAAATATGCTCATCCAAATTTAGTGAAAAATAAAAAAAATATTATTCCTACTGCTAAGCATTATTCAACCCTAAAAAAATATGTCTTCCACCTTCTTCAAGAAGAAAATAAAAATGAATAAGATTGCTTTTGTAGGAAGCTTTGATTACTTCCATACAGGTCATTGGTATGTTGTTTCTCAAGTTTTAGGTCAATATGATGTTATTTATATAATTATTGCTAATAATCCAAGCAAACATTCCCATTCCCTAGCTTTAAGAAAAAAGCACTTACAAGATTTTTTAAAATCTTGTGATTTTAAAGGCTCTCAAATTTATATTAAAACCACTAGTGGCTTAACCACTGAAATGTTAAAAAAAATTAAAGTTAACCACCTATTAAGAGGTTATCGGAATGATGAAGATAAAAGCTATGAGGATGAATTATATCAAACCTATTTATTAACAATGCCTAATTTAAAAAGAACCCTTATTAAAAGTGATATTAAGCACCAAGCAATTGCTTCTTCCAAATTAAAGTAATAATAAGATGGTAGCAATAATCATTAATAAAAGACTACTTATTCCAAGCACATAATTAATTTTTTTAAAATTAATGAACTTCTTGATGCTTTCTAATTTTCCAGCATTTTGACGATTAACACGGAAATGATTAACAAATCCTCATCCACCCATAATAACAAAGCATAATATCATTAATATTAATGGCATGTAATAGTAACTTTGTGTTTGATTAACCACCATATAAAAGGCAGCAATGACCACAAAAGCAATTCATGATAATAAGTATGTAAATAATAGGATAATACCAATACTCATTAATGTATATTTTGTACCAATTTCTTTTTTCATCACTACAACACTAGCCAAACAAGGCACAAAGAAAGTAAAGAAGATTAAAAAAGAAGTTAAGACAGCTACTGGATAACCATGACTAGTGGCTGAACTAAATAAAATATCTTTAAATTGGGCAGCTTCCCCAAATAAAATTTGAATGGTACTAGCAGCTGCTTCTTTAGCTGGGAAACACGAAAGTAGCGTCACTGATCATCTAAAATCAAATCCTAGTCCAATTGGATATAGTAAATATCTAAAAGGATAAGAAAGGTAGTATAAGAAAGAACCTTCAATATAATTAGCATCCTCCAGGTTTAAAATAAATCGGGAATTAGGTCCAGTACTTAACAGAATCCAAACAACAAAATTCAAAATACCAACAATGATAATAGTACGTTTTAAAAAGTTTCATACTTCTAAACCAGTACGTTTTAAAATCACCATTATATCTAATCCTCTTCAACGTGGAATTTGACAAATAAATAAGGAAGTAGTGTTTCTAAAAATAGTTTGTGAAAAGAAATTAGCGACAATAATAGCAAATAAAATCGAACACCCGGTAATTGCTAATGATAAAAGTCATCCCCAATTACCACCAATAATTGCTTCTGAAATAAATCCATAAACAACCACCCGAGCACTACAAGAAATCAAAGAAGAAGTCATTACAGAAATAATCCGCTCTTTTTTATTGGTAATATTCCGGGATAATAACATTCCTGGAATATTACATCCTACTCCTGTAATTAAATTAACTAATGCTCGACCACTTAGTCCTCTCTTTTTAAATACATTATCAAATACAATTGATAACCGTGATAAAATACCAACTTGTTCAACAATACTAATACTAACAAAAAGAATGATAATCCATGGTAAGAAACTAATAATAGTAAAAATCCCACCTAACAATCCATCAGCTACAAATGCCCCTCACCAGGTGGAACTGGTTGTGGGATGACTAGTGGTAATAGCATTTCTAATAACGTCTTGTAAAGCACCTAACGCATCCTCTTCAAAACGATCTTTAATTCATCCACCAGTGTATTGAAAGAAAGTTAGGAAATAAATAATAGCCATCAATAAAATAAATCCTGGAATAGCCACTCATGGACGCATAAAAAAGTTATCTACTTTTTTAGATTTTAAATAATATTGTTGGGCTTCGTAATTATCTCCAAAACGTTTAGTTTTTTTCACCACTTCATTAATAAATTGATTACGAGTGACATTGATTGAATTAATATCTTCTGGTTGGATTTGATGCGTCTTTATTAATTCATTAAAAGCTTCTTCATAACCATCTTGTTGAATTAATTTAATGGCAAATTCTTTCTTTTGTAAGGCTTCTAAACCAATAAATCTTTTGGATAGTTTTTTAATTGGGATTAAATTTTCAAAGTCTTTTAAAAAGGCTTCAATTCGTGGTTCATAGTTTAACTTAAATTGTGTATTTTTAGTAGCATTAATGGTGGCAGTAATTGCTCCATTAATATTTTCATTCTTCTTGGCTGAAATACAAGTTACTGGAACTTTAAACTTAAATTCTAATTCCCGTAAATTTAATGTATTATGAGTATCTAACTCATCAGTCATATTAATAATGATATTATTTAAAATACCGGCTTCTGCAATTCTAATAGTTAATAATAAATCCCGATTTAGTGATAAAGCTGAAACAATGTTAATCGCTCCTTGATAAACATTATTTAATAAATAATCAATGGTTACTTCTTCATCATATCCGGTATGTGAAAAAGTAGTTAACCCTGGAAGGTCAATAATGCTTATTGATTCATTACCTCGTAGACGTGCTTCATTGACAGTGGTAGTGAAATGGTCCATATTTGCAACTGGAGAAATTTTTCACGTTAATTTATTAAAAAATGTCGACTTTCCAACGTTTGGAGGACCTACTAGAACATAACTATAAGCAGGTGCTTTCCTTTGCCATATTCTCATTCTTAAAAACCTCTTCTACAATAATATGTTGAGCATCATCTTCATGTAGTGCATATTGAATATTATCTACAATGATATAAACAAACTTTGAAGAATGATAGTCACATACATAAATTTCATTACCTGGATAAACTCCAATATTAAAAAATTGATCGATTTCTTGCGGGTTGTCAAATTCTATGTCTACTACTTTAAGATACTTATCGTGTAAATTATTTTGTAATCTTAAACCCATATTCATATTATTATTATACATATAGTTTGCTATAATTTAAAAAAGAGGTATCTTTTTATGAAAAAATTATTTGTTTTTGATATTGATGGAACAATTGTAAATGATAATCGAGAAGTGTTACCAGCTACTATCAATGCTTTACAAAAAGCCCATGATGCTGGTCATATTGTGGGGATTGTAACTGGAAGAATGTTTAATCAACTGGAAGATATTTTACAAACCTTACCATTTTTAGACTTTATTGGAACATTAAATGGGGGTATTGTAAGAATTATTAAAAATCATCAAGATTATGTGTTAGCCCCAGCCTTACCGAAAGAAGTGGTAAATGGAGTGTTAAAAATTGCCCAATCTATTAATCGGGAATTCCAAGCTGCTAATGCTAAAAATACTTATTGTTTTTATTTCGGAACTGATCCACACACTGATATTCAAGATGAAAGATTCTTTAATGTAGGTAATCGTAATGTTGTTTACCAAGACTTTAACACTTGTAAAGATGCCATTATGAATGAAAACTTCATCCATATTGTTTTGAAATGTGAAAGCAAATTATGTAAACAACAAATGAAATTGATTCAACAAAGTTTTGGTAAAGAACATGCTGTTAATGTAGTGTGTTCTTCTGGTTGTTGTATTGAATGTGATCCTGCTGGAATTGGTAAAGATACTGCAATTAAATTTATTCAACAACAATTCCAAGTGGCTAACTACTATACTTATTTCTTTGGTGATTCAGGAAATGATATTAAAGCCTTGGATTATGTAGAAAATGGTATTGCTATGGGAAATGCTTTTGATGATGTAAAAAAACATGCTAAATACATTATCGGTGACCACAATACTAATGCTATCCATGACTTTGTCATGAACGTTATTAATTATGAATAAGCTACTTGAACCTTCTTTATTAGCCTTTAAGGATGACTATCTAGATAATTTAGATAGTTTAAAAGCTTTAGGAATTAAACAAATTCATTTTGATATTATGGATGGAGAATTAGTATCCCAAAAAACTCCTTTTACTTCCAATGACCTTCATCTCCTTCTTAATAAAGGTTTTGATGTGAGTGTTCATTATATGGGGTTTGATTGTTTAAAAGAAGCACAAACATATGCCCAATATCCTATCAGGGCAATGACCTTTCAATTTGAAGCATTAAAATTACAACCTCATTTGCATTCAACTTTAAAGGCTGCTTTTGATGTTTTACATACTCACCATATTAAGTGTGGGATTGCATTTAATCCTACTACTAATTTTAATGAAGTCTTACCATGAATTAAACAAAGTGATATTGTAACCATTATGAGTGTTCCAGCCGGTGCTGGAGGACAAACATTTGATGCAGCTTCATTAGTTAATCTAGCAGCAGTTTATCAATACCAACAAACCATTAATCCGTATCTAATTATCCAAATTGATGGGGGAGTCAAATTAGATAATTTAGATCAATATTTAGATAAAGTTCAATGGGTAGTAAGTGGTTCAAGTTTTTATCATGGTAATGATAAAGACAAAAAACTAATGATTAAAAAAATTCAAGGGAATTAAGCTTTTTTGATACTCATTTTTTGATAAATAAAATAAAATAACCAAAACATTAAAACAAATATCCCAATTGCTAAAGGAATCGCAAAGACATATAAAGGATTTCCTTGACTAACACTTTCACCACTTAAAATCATATGTGGATTTAAGTTAGTCGGATTACCATAAATAACTATTTGGGTTAAAAAAGGTAAAGCATACATATATAATCCATAGGTTAAAGGATAAATTAGACCTCTGATACTAATTGATTTAAAAGAGGTTGCTTGAAGATTTTTAGTAGCAAAACTGGTAAAGGTAAATCCTAAAAATGCTAGTGGACTAACCGTATGTAATCATATCCTTCTTACTCATAAAATTGTTGCAGTCCCACCTTCATCCACACTAATATGATAAGGAAATAAAAGAATTCAATAGACTAATCCGACAATCAAAATATAAGTACATAAACATATGATGATACCACTACTATTGCATGTTGAGCGTTGATAAAAACATAACAATACTAGTAAATAAAAGAAACATGCCATATTCGATAAATTAGTAAAGTATGATAATTTATTAATAAACCAAATATCAGTCGGATCTTGATTGTTAGAAGTATCCCCATTTAAAAAGATAAGGATAAATCCTACCATAAAAATCATAAATGCGATTAAACAACAAATTGTATTTATCATGACCCATTTATTAGGGCTTGCTTTAAAACGTCAATCAATAATGGTAGATGAACTATCTAATTGATTATCTGGATGTAAAAGTTGCTTAATTTCTTGACTTTGTCAAGCTTGTAATCAATAATAGATAAATAACAACTCATTAAAAAAACAAAGTCATGGAAGATATTTAAAGCTATATTTCTTATAACCCAAACTAAAATACAAACTAAAACCTACACATAATAAAAATAGTGTACAAGAAGCTAATAAAATAGCCCGACAATTTTGTGCATCTAAATTCAATAAATTATTTGCTCCCGGTACATTAATCCCTCATCCATATTCTTGAAAGCTTTTAGCTGTTCTAATAGCATAGATAATGATTAAAACTGAGCAAATACATTGGACCGTAGAAACAATCCCTAGTTTTGTCGCTAAGATTTTTTTATTACTAAGATTTTCACAATTCATAAACATATCATATAATAAAATATTATTTTTTATTATCAAAGAAAAAATAATTACAACTATAAACAATCATTAATAAAGCAATTGTTCCAATTAACCCACCATCAATAATTTGATTAGCGTGCATATAATTAACCAATGAACTAGCTTCTTTTTTATAATAATCTCTAATCATATTGGTATAAAAACTGCTAGCACTAATTCCAATTGCTAGCATAGATTGATAAATCCCCATTGGAGTAATTTTTGGTGTCTTAAAATGATAGTTTAATACTTTCCCTAAAACTAGGTTATATAAAATTCCATAACCAAAACCATTGATTCCATGAATTACCATATAAACAATAGGGTTTTGGACAAATATTGCTGCTACATTATAAACCATTCACACCACACAACCAATAGCAAAGATAGCAAGCGGACGTAGCTTCTTAATTAATACTATTCCTACTAATACTCCACCTAATAATTGAAATAAAGAAAAAACCATTGATAAATACCCTTCATAGGAAGAAGTATCAGTTTCATTAAACTTACCTAGTGTTTGTAAGTGTAAGGTCGCAATCCCTCCCGAATTAGAAAATTTAATAAAAGTAATAATTAGTCCAATGGCAGCAACCAGAAAAAAATTCGTATATTCCTTTTTGGTAATAATTTGTCGATAGGTAGAAACGCAAGCAAATCCTCCAAATAAACGACGATCTTCTTTAACAAAAAATATCATTATTAAAGAAATTAAAGCAAAGGCTAAACCAATTAATCACATATATTTAAAAATCTCTAAATCAATAGTTCCATGAGGTTTAGCGGCAGACATCATCATACTTTGAATTGGAGAAGTCAAAAAGTTAGCCACTAGTGGAGGGATGGATAATAAAGAAACTGTTAAATACGGTTTTTCAGTATTATATTGCTCTTTAAATAATAACTCAAAACTCCCAATACAACTTGCTCCTATCCCAATGGCCACTGATTGTAAAATACTCGTAGCAGTGGTGGGAGTAATTAATACTGGAATAAAAAGCACTACTTGTATTAAAGCCCCCACATATAAAAATACTTTACGATTTTTTAATCGATAGTTAATGTAATCTGCAAACACTCGCATCCCAATCCCTACTATCCCATAGGAAGCTAAAGCAATGGTGACAAAATCAGGATCAATCACTTTTTGTAATGTGCCACGATATGGTCGTAAAAGCATAATACTAGTTCAATAAAACATATAAACAATAAATAAATATTTATAACCTTTTTGTGGTAACTTTAAACGAGAAAGATAGCAAATAGATGCTACAAGCAAAATGAAAAATATTAATAAATTGATTAAAATCTTTAATAACATTGTAGGTGTCCTTGATTTTAAGTAAATTAAATAAATATGAATTAGTTTACCATAATTAATTATGCAATTTTCAAATTAATTATTATAAAATATAGAGAGATTTTTTCACTCGAGGTATTATGTTAGTTAAATTTAAAGTAGGTAATGTTTTATCATTCAATAAAATACAAGAATTTAGAATGATGGCTAATGATACATTGATTACCAGAAGAAACCAAAACTATAAAACTAAAAATGGTTTTGAAGTTTTAAAATTTTCATCCATATATGGGCCAAATGGAGCAGGAAAAACAAATATCGGGAATGCTTTAAATTTAATGCGTTCACTAGTTATTGATGATAAGCAAATAACTAACCTTGAAAACCAATGTTTTCAGTTTGCTGATAATAATATTCAACCTTCTTTTTTTGAAATTAGTGTTATTATTGATAACAAGTACTACACTTATGGTTTTGAGATTATTTTAAGCAAACATCAAATTGTTCGTGAATGATTACTAATTACTAATAAAACACAAACAGAAAAAATATTTGAAAGAACCAAAAATAATCAATATGAATTTGCTTCATGGATAGCAAAAGATATGGTTGAAAAAATTAACCAAGCTATCTCACCAACTAAAACATCACTATTAATTAATTTTTTAAAGCTTCATAGTGATACTTTCCTTGATACTAATAATGATATGTCTTTTATTAGTGATATATACCATTGATTCAAAAAGCAATTAATCATTCTTGATGATAAAGAAGTAGCTTCACCATTGCCATGATTAATGATAAAAAATGAAGAGCTTGTTACATTAAAGAAGCACCTTTTAAGTTTTGGTACTGGCATTAAAGCATTTACTACAACGATATATCAACAAGATGATTTTTTGAGTATGGAAAAAGATACTACTAAAACTACTATGTTATTTACTCAAATTAAAAAAGCACTTGCTGATACTGATGAAGAAATTAACATTCCTTATTGAGGAAATGATTTATGAATCATTCATCTTCAAAAAGATGTACCACCCCAATTTATGAAAATCAACTTTATTCATACTAATGAAGCTGATAATAGAATCCTTTTTACTTTAAGTAATGAATCAACAGGAACAAAAAAAATCATCTCTTTAGTAACTTACTTAATCAATTCTTCTTATCAAGATGATTTAACAATTTTTATAGATGATTTTGCTAACTATTTACACCCTGAAATAATCTGACATTTTGTGAGTATCTTTCTAAAAACTCAAAGAAACAATCAATTAATTATTACTACCCATGAAACTCATATTATGGATTTAGAATTACTAAGAAGAGATGAGATTTGATTTGTTGATAAAAAAGAAAATAATGAAAGTATCTTATATTCTTTAGATAAATTTAAAGAAAGGAAAGATCGTCGGGTAAATAAAGTTTATTTTGAAGGAAGATATCAAGCTTTACCTTCCTTTTCATTACCCAAACCACCCAAAACTAAATAATCCATTATAATTATCCTATGAAAAACTTAGCATATCGTATTCGTCCCCAAACCTTAAAAGAAATCATTGGTCAAAGTCATCTATTACAAGATGATGGAGTTCTTTGTAAAATGGTTCAAGAAAACTATATGTTTTCAACTATTTTCTATGGTCCTCCAGGAACGGGAAAATCTACTTTAATCCAATGCTTAGTTAATGATATGCATATTCCTTCGATGGTTTTTAATGCAAGTATTGATAATAAGGAAAAATTGCAACAAATCCTAGCAATGGCAAGATTGGAAGAAAGATTTGTTATCATCATTGAAGAGATTCATCGTTTGAACAAAGATAAACAGGATATTTTATTATCCTTATTAGAAACTAATAAAATCTTTATGCTCGCTGCTACTACTGAAAATCCTTTTTTTACCATTAATCCAGCCATTCGTAGCCGTTGTCAAATTTTAAGTCTTAAACCTGTTTCTCCCCAAGAATTAGAAATTGGTCTTAAAAATATCATTGCACATCACCATTTAGAGATAGATATTAGTGCTGAAAATTTAGCTAAAATTGCTACCCACTGCCATGGAGATATTCGTTCTGCTCTAAATATTCTTGATTTATTAATGAACCTTTATCCGCATCAAAAAATTGATGATCATCACTTATATCAAATTATGCAAACACCAATTGTTTTAGGTTCACATTATGGAGATGAATTACATAACCTTAAATCTGCTTTTCATAAATCATTAAGAGGAAGTGATGTGGATGCTAGTTTACATTATTTAGCAAGACTTATCAAATTAGAAGCATTGGATGAAATTGCTCGTAGAATGTTAGCATGCGTATATGAAGATGTTGGGCTTGCTAACATTAACTTATGTTTAAGAGTTTCCATGGGGATTGAAACATGTTATCGCTTAGGATTCCCTGAATGTAATTTAGTCTTAGGTAATTTAGCCGTACAAATCGCCTTAAGTCCTAAATCTAACTCTACTTATTTAGCCATTAATGCAGCTTTAAAAGATTGTGAAGAAGGGAAAACCTATAATATTCCACAACATCTTTGAGATGATAATTATAAAAGTGCACATCAGCTTGGGGTTGAAGGTTATTTATACCCACATCTTTACCCTTATGCTTATGTGAAACAAACCTATCTACCATT
>JAHHTI010000024.1 GCA_020024735.1 Mycoplasmataceae bacterium
ATTCAGGTAGATATATTGTTGAGTTAGGAAAGATCAAAATGAGTAAGTCAGAAATCCAGGAAATTAAAGAAAGTGTCGAAGGCATTAAAACAGAAATGACTAAATTGGCAGAAATAGTTGCTAATGGTTTTAAGGCAACTACAAATGAATTTGCTAAAGTAAATTCTAGATTAGATAATCTAGAAAAAGATGTCGGTGTATTAAAAGAAGATGTTAAGGTATTAAAAACTGATGTTGCTGCTATTAAATCTTGTCCAACTATTCAAAGAGAATTAAATACATTACAAAAGTAATTCTTGATTATCTTTAATAATTAATCATTTATTCTACACTAGAGTTAAGTGATTATTTTTTTATATCTTGGTTATTATTCTCATAAGGACTACTTCTAAAGCTTCAAACAATCTTATGTTTATATTACTTACGATGATCAATTTAGGCAGTTTCTTCATTTTTAAAAAAATTATCTTCCTTCAATTTTGAAAAAAAATAAAAATTTTTTAGTGATTTTGCAAAAAAACAGCACTTACATATATGGAGAGATAATTAGTTTTCTATAAGAACAATATCAATAGAAAAATCATCTCTAAAATCAAAGATATATAAGGAGACTTATTAATGAATTATTATATCAAGGAAATAAAAAATGAAAACAATAGACCAACAGGTTATTTTGCTTATCCGAAATTAAAAATTTTTAATGTGCATGAAGAACACGGGAGATGATTAATTGATGGTAAAATTTCAATGTATTCTGATTCAGTATTACCATACTATTCTTTCTATATGAATGTTGATACTAGTTATTTCAAAGTATCAGATATCAAATTAGAGTATGCCAATTATTATCGTACATATAGTACATACCGGATTGATGATTATAATTTTGCTTTTGCAGTTAGTCTAAGTAATTCTATTCTTTACCAAACCACATGTATAGATACTCATGTTTTATTTAATTTTAGTTTTTACTTTAATCAAAATATTTTAAAGGAATTTAGTGTTAAATACAATAATGATGATGTACAACGTTTAGTATTGCAATTAAATCAAGTAAACATTGAAGCTTATCATTACTTTACTAATACTTTTGTTCTTAACTATGATAAGCAATATTTTGAAAATTACGGAGAAACAACAACCAACATTGGTTTTAAAGTACCTAATTATTTATACCTTTCATCTCCTATAGATAATTTAGTAATCATAGATTTAAATCGTGAGCGTCAATTAAGAATCAAACAAATGAAAATTAATCTGAAATACCAGATAGGAAATGAAGAAACTTGAAATGAATATGAAGAAAAAATAGAAGAGTTAGTTTATTATGGAAAAAGCATTCCAATTACTTTACCTTATTCCTATAATTTCAATCCTAAATCTAAGACTTTTGAAAGAACTACTTTTAATGGTCACAAAGGTTTCTACATCCCTTACATTAGTAAAGGATTTATTGAAATTCAATTTGTAATGGATACGGAAAATGAGGATAAGAAAGTAGTGATTAATCGAGAGTTTAGTTTTACTGATAACACTTATGATCAAGCTCTTAATACCTTACATTGTAATGCTTATACAAAGAGTTTAAAAAAATTTGAGGAGGTTAGATATGGAAAATAGAAAAAAATGAATTAGTATTGGAGCTGCCATATTAGCATTGCTAGTAACAGTCGCTTTCTTTTTACCATTGTTTTTTAATTACCAATCAAAATTAACCAACAATACTAACATAAATCCTAATGCGCAAGCTTTCTTTAGCAATCGAGATATTAATGAAAAAGAAGGAATAAAGTTTAATATCGTGGAAAAAATTGACAATGAGTTGTTATTACAAAATTTAACAAATTATACAACCTATGCGAAGCCTAATGAAATTCAATTTGATGAACAACAAATTAAACAGAACATCACAAGTTTATTAAAAACAGAAATCTTAAAGAGACAAAAATTTTTAAGTGAAAAAAATCTTTACCTACAGGTTAGATATGCCCTTAGTGATAAGTTAAATTTACTCCTAGATCTTCGGTGAACGGATAAAATTTCTTGTACTACTTTTTATTTTGATAGAGTAAAATTGAATATATCAACGATAAAACAAAATAGTTAAGGATTAATTATGGCATTAAATAAAATAGAACAAGCAATTAAAGAAGTATGTGGTGATGAAAAGATTAATATTGATTTTTCTCATCCTGATGCAACATTAAAAAGTTTAAAGATTGACTCGTTAGCTGCAATGAACATTATTATGAAAATTGAAGATAAACTAGCAGTAAGATTAGATGATGAAAAATTATTATCAATTAAAACCTTAGGTGATTTAATTGAAGCATTCAATAAAAAAATTCAATAGTTTTTCACCATTGAATTTCTCATTAATTTTTTTAATATAAATTAAAACTATTTTTTATTAACAGCTTTTGCGGTTCTTGATTTAATTCTGTTTGCTTTATTTCTGTGAATCTTGTTAGTTTTAGCTAACTTATCAGATTTTGAGTAAACATCATCTAAACCTTTTTTAGTTGTTCTAGTCTTTTTTACAGTAGTTCTAAGGTCAGATCTTTGTGCATGATTTTGTTTTCTAACCTTTTCGTTTTTTCTAAGACTTTTTTCTTTTGAATCAATATTTGCCATTATAACCTCATGTAAATAACATTAAGATTATATAATATTTTAGAATATTTTCATATTAATTGTCTATTTTGTATCTTTAGAAGGTTAAATTACAATTTAAAATAGTGGTTTTTGTTGTGTGAAAAAAATCATCAAATAGTTTAATTATTTTCCATTATTGAATGGTGATATTTCTGTAATGTAATCTGGTAATTCACAAAAACCACAACAATAAACAATTTCAGTCTCACTAGCAGTTCGTCATGTTGGTTTTTGTTTTACATAGATTAAATAAATGATAGCGCCAATACAAAAAGTAATGATGAATAATAAAATGAAAATAAATCAATTCACCTTATTTTCTAATATTTCAGTTTTTGTATTAACTTTTTTAACAGTTTTTGCTCTAGAATATTTCTTGCAATTATCACAGTAAACTTTTTTATATTCACGTTCATAGACTGAGACAGTTTTGGAACTTTTTACAATAGGTTCTTTTGCCATATTTATCCTTTCCCTAGATTAGCAATATTAACATTATATGTTGTCATTGATTAATAGCAAATTATTTTACTCTAAAAGCAAGAAGAGACTTTAATGTTTTAGTATGACTGATGGATTATAATATAGGTGAAAAGTGAATGGGATTATTGACTAATGACTTAAATTATATATAATTTATTTATTGTTAACAAAGGATAAAGATGAAACCAGAGTTTTTCTCATTAATGTTAATTTTAATTATCCCATTTGGGATATTTTTGTATTTTAGAAACAAAAAGAAGAAAGAACAAGAATCTTTAGTTGTTGGTAACCGTAAAGAAAGAAAAGACGAAGTATGAACTGTTGTGAAAAAGTTTCTTAAAGAAAACAATGAATTAGGAAAAGAAATTCTACAAATGTTTCCAGCAAGAAAAAGAGATGAAAATGATGTCACTAATATGACTAAAGAACAAAAGGAAGCATATAAGAAAAAGAAACAAGCTGAAAAAGCAGCACGTAAAGCTGATCCTGCTTTAGCTAAACAATACAAGGAAGAAAAAAAGAAAAATAAGAAAGCTCGTCAACCTGAAGAATGATTTATTTATTTTCAAACTTGAAATTCGAGAACTAAAGAAATTGATGAACCAAGAATTTTAGCAGTTGAAATTAGATATGTAAGAATTGATAAGAAAAAAACAGAAAGAAAAGTAATTGTTAAAGGTTTAGCTGATTTCAACCAAGAATTTGAATGAATTAAACCTTTAAAAGAAAAACAAGATAAAATAATTGACAAACAAACTAGAATTAATGAAGCTAAAAAGCAAAGAGTTTTGGAACAAAAGAAAAAGAAAGAAGAAAAGCTAGCTGCCAAGAAAGCTGCTAAAGAAAATCAAAACCAAGGTGAGTAAAGATGCAACGAGTAGTATTTTTTGGTACTCCTAAAATCGCTAAAATTGTTTTATCTGAAATTTATTGTTCACCCAACATTGAAGTAGTTGGAGTTTTTTGTCAACCTGATAAGATGATGGATCGTAAGGGAAAAATTATTTATGGAGAAGTAAAGCAATTTGCTTTAGATAATAATCTTCCTTTATTTCAACCAGAAAATATTAATCATGATTTTGATAATTTAGTTGCTTTAAAACCAGACATTATTATTACTTGTGCTTATGGACAATTTATTGGTGAAAAAATATTATCCTTACCCAAATATAAATGTATAAATTTTCATGCCTCTTTATTACCTTGTTTAAGAGGAGGAGCACCGATTCACTGAGCAATTATTAATGGGTACTCTCAAACCGGATGAACATTAATGTTTATGGAAAAGAAAATGGATGCTGGTAATATTATTAAAAAATATCCGATTGATATTTCATTAACCGATACTTACACCACTCTTTATGATAAATTATGCGGGATGATTCCAGATATTATCAAAAATGACTTAATGTCATTATTTGATGATAATTTACAAGGGGTTGTACAAAATGAAGCAGAAGTAACCTTTGGTTATAATATCAAGAAAGAAGAAACATATATAGATTTTTATAAACCTGCCCTTGTTATCTATAATCTTATTCGTGGTTTAAATGATAAACCTGTAGCACGATGTGTTTATCATCATGAAGAAATTAAAATTTATGAAGCTTGTATAATCAAGGAAAATAATAGTGTTGCTTCTGGAACAATTTTAGACATTAGTAAGCATGGAATAAAAGTGGCAACTGGTGAAGAAAGTCTTTTAATCACTAAGTTGCAGTTACCTTCAAAAAAAGTTATGGAAGTCAAAGACTTGATTAATGGTCACCACCCTTTTAAAATAGGTGAGATTATCGAATAAAATTGCTTACTAAAATAAATGTTGATTTGATTAATAAGTTTTTTAGTAAAATAAACATATGGATTCCAAATTCAAGCAAAAAAAGAATTTAATTTTTGCCACAATAATTCAAATCCTTTTCATTCTATCAACAGTAGCAACTGTGTGTATCTACTTTTATATCGAACCTTTTCCTGAAAAGTCTGTTTTTGATCAATTAGATGCTGATATGATAGCTAATGGAGAATTAACCTCTCTTGCCTTGATTTATTCTTTTGTGGGTTTAACTGTTATCTTAGCTATTGTTAACCTTATCTTTATTATCATTACGTGTTATCGAATTTTTGCAGTGAAACTTTTAGAAGATTTGCAGAACAATTACAAAAAATCGTTTGCATGAGCAATTGTTAAAACTTTCATTTTTGCAATTTTCTATACTTTGTTTGGTATCTTTTTACTACCTTACTTATGATATTTATACTATAAGGACGAGATAGGGTATTATGTAATTTGTGTTTCAAAACACTTACATAAAAATAGCGCCAAAAAATCTGCTACTTTATTAGTGACTTCTATTTTAGGAAGTGTTATGACTCTTTCATCACTAGGAGTTGCTTTTACCTTTTTACCTTTAAAAACTGGTAATCAATTAATGTCAAAAGAATCAGTGACTAAAGCCACAACCTTATCTAATAACCATCCTAATGTCATTCAATTCTATTTTGATCGAGCTCAAGGGGTCGCTTGAAATATGATATTACAAATTGACTTTCTTTTAAATGGGCAAGATTCTTTTATTTATAATTTCCCTGAATTCACTTCCTACCTTAACACCATCACACTTTCTTCGATAACTAAATGTTCTAATCCGGTGATTTATTCTGGTGCATATTATGCGGCTTATGTTAAAGAATTTGGAAAGACTAATACTTTTAGTACTACGCCTAATAACCAATTATCTCTAAATGACTGATATTTTAACGCTTTAAAAAACGAATGTGAAATGTATATGGAACAAGGAATAAAAAATATTAGTATTTGTAATGCTCCGTTTTTTGGTAGTTATCCAGATTTTAATACCCATGATAGTTCTTGTGGCAATATGTATTTATTACAAAAGAAATTTAATGAAGCCGGGATGAATAATGTCTCTACCACTACGAATGCTAAGATTGCTGAAGTTAAAGGTAATTTTAATTTATCAGCCCTTGATAATCCTTTTAGAAATAATGAATATGTGATGTATAACCTTCCTCATTGATTAAAGTGTTTAAATACAGGTAGTGGTAGTTTTCTTCAATTCTTTAGTCAACAAACTCATGAAACATATGTTTATCGAGATGCTAACGGGAAAGTGGTTTCTTCAGCTGACCAAGAAACTTTCTTTGCATCTATGTATACTGCCTTAAAGGAAGTCCAAAAAACTTTAATGCGATTAAAAAGTGAACCATATTATAACAACTTTGGTACATCTATTGGAAGTGTCTATGACTATACATTGATTTATATTATTTCTGATCATGGTTTTTCTTTTACTAAAGATCTTAGCACTTATAAAGATATGCTAGATTATTTATCTTCACAAAACTTAATTACTCCAGAACAAATATTATCCTTATTGAACTTTGATAATTATGTTTATAATCCTGTGATGATGATTAAACCTTTTAAATATAATTATCGTGGAGAAGTAATTCACAATCAAACTGCTTTTGATTTTAATGTGGATCAAATTGTTACCTTAGCTGATTTACAAAGAATTGTTGAAATTTATTTAAATGAATACAATGGTACTAATACAACATCAAGAATTGTGAATACTGATTTACTAAATAAAATTGAAAACCAAGGAATTAAGGATATTTTAATCGGAGAAACCTTGTTATATCCACTAAGTACTGAATTTAATTCTATTCAAGCTAAAAAATTCACTAATCGTCAAGTTTATTATGCTTTTCCTTCTTCATGAAGATTTCGAGGTAATCAAAAAAGTTTTCAAATTATACGTATGGGATATTTTAAGATGAATCCTGCTAATACTTCTATTTTCAATAACAATAATTTCCAAAGATTCAATATTAATAAGTAAGAATTAGTTTTGACAGTTTTGACATTTTAAATTTTCATTAATTTTTGGATTCTTTTCTTTTTCTATTTTTTGCTTGGTAAAGTTAAAGAAATTAGTCGTTTAAAATCGGTAGTTTTTTGCGATTTTTTTTAAAAAAATTATATACTATCAATATGTTTATTGTATTTAAACAAATTTTTAAGACATTTTTACGAAATGGACTATTAATATTTAGTCTATTTTTAGTCATTGCTACTATCTTCTTAATGGGATCTTCTTCCCTACAACTTTCATTGTCTATTAACAATTCTATTGAAAAAGTAACAACTGAAGGAAATGCAGCAAAAGTCATTTCTAATGATATGTCTTCTGTTGGAAATATTGTCTTTAAACCAACTTCATTTGAACCTTTAAAAGAATCAAAAAAGGTATGAACAAATCAATTTCAACATTTAAATCGTAATCCAGAGATTAAAGCTGATACCGCTGAATATAACTCTTCAAATTCTTATAAGCTTGATGATACAGTATGAAGTTATGATACTACTAAAGGTTTATATCTGTGATATAAAAGTTTAACTGATGGCAATAATAATCATCCTTTAACAGATAATACATATTGAGAAGAAATTCCTCAATATAAACCATTTGAAAATACTACTCTTCCTTTAGGAAAAGATGATTTATTCTATACCATTGATGGTGTAGAAAATTATTCTGTAAGACAATCTGTTGCTAATAAAAAGTTTTTTGGTGGAGTAGAAACTACTTCAACAAGTGTTGGACAAAATTTTGATGATTGAAAATCTTGATACAAAATTTATGATGTACCTACTACTGAATATGGTTATCCTTTTTGAAAAACTAATAAAACTATTGATTCTAGTATTGTTTTTGCTGGCGAATATCAAGGTTTAATTCACTCTTTTGTTGATCGTTCTAAAGATAATCATTGGCAAGTATTGTCTAATCCTAATTCTATGATATACAATGCTCAAGGTGTTCCTGTTTTATCTTTTTCTAAAGGAAGTCTTACTAATTCTATTGCATTGAACGAAGGGATTGGGACTCTTGCAGAAAAATATAAAAACACTCCATATAATTATGCTGGTCCTAGTAACAATGACACCTCTCTTTTTTTAAAGAGATGTAGTTCGGCTGACCCATTACATAATACTATATGTACACCTAATGTTTTACCTGGTTGTAATGGCTTTCTTTTTTATCGTTATAAAGAAGTGAAACAATTACCTACTTACAGCTTTGAAATTGATTGAGGTCAAACTAGTGAAAGTGTTAAAGATTTTATTAAAAATTTATCATCAAGAGGGATAGATATTGTTAAAGATGCTTTTGACAATGTTTTTAATGTTTTAAAAGTTTCTCCATTACAAGAGGGATTTGATGAATTAAAACCTGAAGAAAAAGCTTTAGGGGCTGAAAGTAATTTAAGTTATGACTCGGCTACTCAAAAAATTTATTTTGCTATCGCTGATGATACTTTTTTAGATTTAAACGATCCTCATTCATATGATCCAGCTTTTCGTGATAAATTACTAATGGATAATAAAAAGCAATATTTGAATGTTTTTGCAAATTATCTATCAAACGAAATTTCCCAACGAATTAATTTAATGTTTAATGATATTTTTCAAAAATTATTAAAAGATAAAGGAATTTATTTAACAAAAAACAAAGAGTATTTATATGCTGACCAAAGTGAAGCTAATGACTTATTATTTGTTGAAAAAGCTTATCGTCAAAGTGATGTATTTGCTAATAATAAAATCGTTTTAACTGAAGGTACTAATATTGACCAAAACCCTTTAGGTAGTTTGTTAAGAGACAAATCTTATTTTGAACCTACTATTGATTATTTTGAAGGTTATCAAGATTTACTAAAAAAGACTTATTATGCAATACAAAATTATATGAATTCTACCTCTCCTAGTGATCCTATTTATACTGACTACAAGAGGTTAATAAAATTATTGCCTTTACTTTATTATTTAGTGTCTGAAATATTATTTGAAACTTATCATTCTCCTACACCTATTGTAAATAATATGATTCCAGATGATGTTTTAAATACCAAGTATTATAAGTATGCTTATAATGTTTTTTCTGGTGTTTGGTCAAGTTTTAGTTTCTTACTATCAGGTTCTTACATCAATTTTAGTTATAATTTAGATTCTTATTTTACAACTATTAATGTTACTAAAGATTTACTTTTCTTAAATCCTGATAACACTTTTGTGGTTGTCTCAACAGATTTTGCTAGTAAGAATAATAAGCGTTCTTTACCCTTAACCATGAGTAGTGATTTGCAAAATCGTTGAGTTAATGCTTTGAATGGTTCTATGGATGATTTTAAAATCTTTATCGATGGAATAAAAAATACTAGTGATATGTATTTGAGTAAGGATTTTATTAAGTGGAATTTTAATGACACACCTAAGTATGAATACTGATTAAAAAATTTATCTTCTAATGTAATCATTTCTTATAAAGGGACAAAATTTTTGATATGTGGATTAGGAGTTTCTCCAGATTATGCTTTCCCAATTGTAAATATTACTTCTCCTGTACCTAATCCCGATAATCAAGGAATTGTCTATGTAAATCAATCAATCTTTAATAGTCTAGGAATTAATGATGTTGATACTAGTTCATATTTATCATATGGTTCGAATACCCTTTCTCCATCACAAATTATCAATACTTCTCAAGATGTTTATAGAAGTTTATTATCAGCTGATAGTACTTTGCCTATTTATAATGTCAAGGATGCTAAAGCGATGGGAATTGTTTATATGCGGAGCGCATTCCCTCAAGAATTAAGAAACTTTATTGTGTATGCAAGTTTAATTATTATCTTATTCTTGTTGATTTTAGCTTTTGTAATTATCTTCTTATTAATTAAATCAATTACCAATAATTTAATCCGTCCACTTGCAATTGTCTTATCAAATGGTTTTTCATTAAGTAATATTATTCTTTCATGTGTGGGGAATGTTTCTGTAATTGCAATTATTGCAGCAGCTCTCGCATATGTTATTTCTTATCTTTTACAAGGTTCTTTATTATCCATTTTTACCCCTTTAATTTTTGTACCTATTGCCACTCTTCCTTTTAATTTAGGTATCTATTTTGGTTTAGTAGGGTTAGCTTTATTATTTACTGGTGGTATTTTTGCCGCAATTATTGCTAACAAATTTAAATCTTCAATTACTGAAATCCTAAATAAGCAAGATAGTCCTAAAAATTCGAAAGCAGCGAATTGATTGATGTCTCTTAATATTAAGTCTCCAATGCTTCCAAAGGTATCCTTAGGGTTCTCAACAACTTTAATTGGAAGATTAAGTTTAATTGCTATTTTAGGTTCATTATCGCTAGGGATTGTGGTGTCTTCAGCCACCATTAAAGAAAAATTTGTTGTTTCACAAACTTTAACAGCAGATTCGCGAAAATATAATAATGATATTAACCTAGCTAATATTAAAGAACAAACCGGATTATATAAACCCCAACCATATGAAGAATTAGGTTTTACTGACAATAATGTCGGGATTACCCCAATTTATCCAATACAAGATATAAAAGATCCTAATTATGCTGGAGCTGGGTATGATTTTAGCACTGATAATATTCCTGATATTTACAATAAAGCTAACTTAAGGGTTTTAACAGTTGATCCATCTAATCCTCATAATTTAATTCCTAAGTTATACAACAATGAAATGAAATCTTTAACTAATTTAATATTGCCATCTTTTAGTATCTATCAATCTTTAACTTCTGGTGCACCAGATATTTTATTTAATGCTTCAGCCTCTTTAATTGCTTTAAACTTTAAGATTAAAATTCCGGTTGGAGAAATCAATATTTGAGATCAAATTAAAATCTATTTCCCGGAATGAATTGTTTATCAATTTGAACACCAAATTTTAGATTTTAAGCAAGCAGCAATGGAAAAGTATGGAGAAATGTATTCTTATTTCTTAGTGGCTCAAGAATTTGCTCATAATACTAGTACTTTAAGTATTCCCAATGTTGATGATAATAGTTATGGTTATTATTATCCAGTAATTAAAGATGGTAGAAAGTCATATGAAGGTAATCCCATCTTTGTTTGAAAGAATGATACACAAAAGTTTAAACGAGAGGATGCAATAGTTTCACAAGTAGTGACTCCAGGAAGCTCACTAAGCTTTAATTTAAATGATTATTTACCACAACTTCAATTTAAAATCTTAAAAGAAAGAACAATTGCTTATGATCCTAATCAACCTAGCAGTACATATCCTAGTGCAACTGAATGTTTGGGAACACTTGATGAAGCCACAGTACAACAAAAAATTAAAAATAATCAAGTATTATGAAAGTTTGTTCCTGCTTACCAAAAGGATTATGAATTTGATCGTACTAAAGCTACGAATGATCAAGATGTAGGGGTAGACTTCTATAAAATTTCTTTAAAAACAAATATTTTAAAATTATTTGGATTATTCTTTGGTGATCCTGAATTATCAAAGAAAGATGCACGGGTAAGTTGTGGGATTGTCCCTGTGGGTGATACCGAAGAAACCTATACTAATATCAATGCTCAAATTGATGGTTTGTATAATTTATTTAACAAAAAATATCAACCTCAAAAAAATATCATTAATATTATGGGAATTGATGTGCAACCTCAAAAACAACCACAACTAGTTGTCTTAAAAAATCGTGCAGGTAATGATATCTCTTCTTTAATTAGTGATGATACTTTAGATTTAAAAAATATTACTAATGAAACAGCTATCCCAGTAATTGTTAATGAGGGAGCTGCGCTAGAATGAGGATTATCAACCGGCAGTGAAATTGATATCTCGGTACTTAATAATATGTTATCTAATTCTTATAATGTTTTAAATCAAATTATTCATATGGATAATAATCCGCTTAATAACCATTATAAATTAGTAGTTAAAGGAATTAGCACTGATTCCTTAGGTGAAAAGATTTATATGAATCAAAAGGTAGCTAATACTTTAATTGGTATTGACCAAGCTAAAGTCATTAATCATATGAATCCTAAAACTGCTACTATCCATACTTTAGATAAAGAATTACCATTTGTGCCATTTAATAGTATTTTATCTTCTAATCCACAAAATATTATTGGTACTTCTATTATTCCTTTTTATTCTAATTCTGGGTTATGAACTTTTGCTACTGATGTAAATGCTTTAGAACATTTAAACATTCCTTTAATTACTAATTTGATTGTGACCCGTGATCGTAAAATTTTAAATGAATTAGCAAAAGCTTTAAATATTCCTTATGATGCTAGTGTCAGTGATGAAAGTTTACGTTCACAAGTGATTGTTAAAGCTACTCCACTTATATCAGGTTCATCTTATAAACAAGCCTTAAAAGTAGCTCAAGGTCCTTATGCTTTATTAGTAGCAGCACAAAATATTATGCCAACGGCAATTACTAATGAAATTTTCACCATTATGTCGAATTTAATTACTGCTGTCATTACAATTTTAATTGCAATTATTATTCCTTTATTAGTAGTGGTTATTTTCATTACTTCATTCAGTATGATTGAAGACTTATTTAAGCGAATTGCTTTAATGAAAGTTATGGGATTAAATGGTAATGAAATTAGTCGGGTATTAT
The DNA here is from genome assembly GCA_020024735.1 of Mycoplasmataceae bacterium. Classification (GTDB taxonomy): domain Bacteria; phylum Bacillota_I; class Bacilli_A; order Mycoplasmatales; family Mycoplasmoidaceae; genus Mycoplasma_L. Next base: position 12,657 of record JAHHTI010000024.1, read on the forward strand.
CAATGATGTATATTCCAATTATTTTAGTAGTGGCTTTGTTGGGTGTTGGATTAATGTTTGGAATGATCTATGGTTTACAATTTATTGTTTATAATGCTACTTCTATCTTTATTAGTGAAACAGTCTCAGCCGGCTTCTTTGGAATGGGATTTGGAGTTATCCTATTAATATTAGCTCTTTCAATTGTCTTTATGTATGCTAAATTAAAAAGAAAAGAAATTGCTAATGCAGTAAAATTCTAAGGCTTTTCTACTCATCAATTGTTGCTAAAAATAAAAACACGTAAGGTGCTACCTCCCGCCAAAACTATTGTTTACTACATTCTTCGCTACCCTACTT
>JAHHTI010000025.1 GCA_020024735.1 Mycoplasmataceae bacterium
TTGCATGTATTAGGCATGCCGCCAGCGTTAATCCTGAGCCAGGATCAAACTCTCGTTTAATGACGGGTTGTATTTAGTTTTCAAAGAACATTCTTGTCATCTCAAAACACTATATATAAATATATAATGATTTGTTGCTTTTTGAGACAACGTAAATATTATATACTATGTCAGCAAAAAAGCAAATTTTTTTTTATTTTTTTTAAAAATTTTTATTTTTTTCTATTTTATAAGGGTTTTTAAGGAATAAAATCTTTATATTTTCGTATTTATATATAAGTAATTAGAATATTCTAACATTTTCTATATATAAGGAAAATATAAGGTAAATCTAAAAATAAAAGCTTTAATATATATAAAATGCCTAGTTCATAAAGAGACAAGACATTACCTATGAAAAAGTCAGTAATATGGAATTTATCATTTGTTAGTCGAATTTCCTATAAGTGGGGAATTTTAACTTTCTGTTTACACACATAGATAAATAAAAGTAGTTATTTAAAATTTTGTTTACAATATAAAAGTAAAGTCGGTTTCTGCGGAGGCCGTTAAAGGAGATGGGCGAAAGCCTGTTCCCTTTTAATTTATATTAAAATGCATTAATGTCCCATCTCTTTATATAGGTAAAAGAAATATTTTATTTATCCTTTAAGATACAAGTGTTGCCTATGACTTTATCCACTTTTAAGATATGAAAAGCATTCATATCAATAGGTTGAGAACTTTTATATAACACTTCAAAGTATTGGGAAGCCTTACCTACATATACTCCATCTTGTTCTTTTTCAAACAAGACTTTCACTTCTTTTCCAATAAATTGCTTTAAATAAGCATGATACATTGCATTGGATAACTTAATGGCTTCATTAGTACGACGTTTTTTAATTGCTCCATGAATATCAACCATATTAGCAGCGGCAGTATTTTTTCTTTTCGAATAAGTAAAGACATGCATAAAGCTAAAACCAATCTCTTGTACATGTTGTAATGATTCATTGTGGTCAGTTTCACTTTCAGTCGGAAACCCTGCAATATAATCAGTACTAATACTCACTAAAGGATCATTTACTCTAATCTTTTTAACTAGAGTTTTAAATTCCTCAATACTATATTTTCGATGCATAGCTTTTAATACATGATCACTCCCACTTTGTAAGCAAATATGTCAGTGGGAACAGAATCTTTCTTGATTGTGAGTAATTAATTCAATAATTTCATCACTAATTTGAAAAGGTTCTAAAGAGGAGATTCTAATTCTAAAATCACCTTCTAAAGTATTAATAGCTTTTAATAAATCATAAAAGTTATGTCCTTCATTATCTAAATAACCAGCAGTATTCACCCCTGATAATACAATTTCTTTAAATCCACGTTGGACAAAATCTTGTATTTCATTAATGATAAGAGACATTTTCTTAGATCTTTGTTTGCCTCGAGCAAAAGGAATAATACAATATGAACACATAAAATTACATCCATCTTGAATTTTTAAGAAGGCTCGAGTGCGGTCACTAAATGAAGATTCCACTAAATTTTCATAATCTTTTTCTAATAATAGATTATCTACCTTAATAATTTTGTTAGCTTCTTTTAAATATTTATTAATCAGACTAACTAAGTCATTTTTATATTTATTGCCAATAACAATATCTACTTTTAACTTACTAGCAATTTCATCATAAGCAATTTGACTATAACATCCTGCTACAATGATTATCGCATCAGCAGATAATTTCCGTGCCTTGGCAATCACATTTCGTGATTTGACATCGGCATTATTAGTAACAGAACATGTATTAATAATATAGATGTCTGCCGGTTGATTAAAATCAACTTGTACTAAACCACAACTAGTTAATTGATTAATCATTGATTGTGATTCATAAGTATTCACTTTACATCCTAAAGTATGGATGGCAAAAGAATGTAAATTATCAATTGAATTATTTGCCATTACCAAAAGACCTCGAAGAAGCTAAAGAATCATCACCATCAACATCATCTAGCACAATTTCTTTAGGTTGATATTTTTCTTTAGTAGCTTCATCTTTATATTGTGTATCATCATGATACATTTTCATAGTTGGTTCAAAACCTTCTAATAAAGTTTTTCTCTTTTCTTCATTAAAGGAAATACGGAAATTCACATAACTAGTATAACCTGTAATAAATAAACCTATCACACCAGTTAATGCAAAAGCAGTAATAATCAAAGCTAAACTAGCAGTTTGGGAATTTTGAATAGCAGCAATAGAACAAGCAGTAATTAATAATAATGGTGGAAAAAATAAATTTCCAATTGAAATATAAGTAGAAGACTGAATTAATTTCAATAATTTAGGATTCATATGAGCTACTTGTTCCTTTAATGATTTTTTTAATAAAAATGCATACAGAACAACTAAACACGTAGACATAACTAAACCAACAATGGGTGCAATAATTGCTAAGTGCATTTTATTAATATAGGAAGGAATGCTATTGTCTCTATTTCTTAAAAAAATTATTAAAGTAATAGCACAAGCAATAGCAATAATATAATTAGCTATCAACATAACATAAGTGACCCATCTTCTCATTTGCATATTATTAACCTCTAAGTTTATACTCACTCACAATACTCAAAGCATAGATAAGGGCAGTTTCTGCTCTTAAGATGCTATTGGTTAAACTAATTATACAACTATTTTTAGTATTAACTAATAATAAATCCTTAGGAGAAAAGCCACCTTCTGGACCAATAAGAATACCAATTTTCATATAATCTTTTTGTATATTATGTGATAAATATTTCTTTTCTTCTTGAAAATGAGCAATATAATTCATATCATTTTTTAATAAAAGTTCATGAAGTTGTTCACTATTCTCAAGGAGTTGAATATCCATTAACGAATTACGATTGGCTTGTTGGCAAGCATTTACCATAATTTGTTCTAAACGTGATAAATTAACTTTTTCATTTTTTTGACAATAATCAAAATAATATAAATAGAAATGATTAACATTTAATTCTGCTGCTTTTTGAATAGCTAATTCTAAATGTTTCGTTTTAATCACACCAAAGAAAACATTGATTTCAAATGAGTTAGCTGCATCATCATGGATATCATCTACTCACGTAATTGTCATTGGTTTAATTTTTATTACTTCATATAAATATTTTTTGCCTTCACAAACAACAATTAAAGAATCTCCAATTGTCATTCTTAAAACTTTAAGATAATGTTGAGTTTGGTTTTTATCCAACTGAATGGTTTGTTGAAATTGGTTTTTATCAATAAATAACTTTTGCATTATAAAATTTTTTGTAAAATGGCATTAATGTATTTGTAGGAATCATCCACAGTATGATGTTTAGCAGTAATTAAAGCTTGGTCAATCACCACTGCTTTTGGAGTGTTTAAAGCGTGGAATTCACCAACTGCTGCAAACATTACCGCTTTATCTACATAAGGAAGTCTTTCATAGGTTCATGAACTTGATAAATGATTAGCAATATTAGTTTTAATTTCTTCAAAATGATTTGCAATATATTCAATGACTTGTAATCATTCGGCATCAAAGTCAAAATCTTGGGTTAAATGATTATTTAAAATTTCTTCAGGGGTGGCATCCAATAATAAACAAGCATATAAATATTGAAATAATTGGACTCTTTTTTCTCACTGCGTCATTTATTTAGCTCTACTTATATATTTACCGCTAGCAGTTTCAATAATAACTTTTTCTCCAGTTTTAATGAATTGAGGAACTTGAATTTCTCATCCAGTATCAAGTCAAGCTTTTTTAGTCACGTTAGTAACTGTATTTCCTTGCACTGCTTCTTCTGCTTCTTTAACATTCATCACTACTTGATCAGGTAAAGAAACACCAAGAATTTCTTCTTCATTTCTTAAAATATTTACTTCACCATCTTCTACTAAGAAGTTCTTTTCTCATTCTAGTAATTTATTAGGAATTTCTACTTGTTCTCAAGTTTCATTGTCAATAAAGATATAATTATTTCCATCATTGTATGAATAATTCATCTTCTTATTAGATAACATTACTGATTCTAGCTTTTCACCAGTTAAAACTTCAATAGTAATTGCTCCAGTTCTTAAGTTTTTAACTTTACATTTAACAATTCCTTCTCTCATTGCAGTTTTATTGAAGGAATTTTCAATTACTTGATATAAATTTCCTTTATAGTTAAAAGCATTTCCTGCTCTTAAATCTTTTGCATCAATCATTGTAGCCATAATTTACCCCTTATTATATTAACCTATTAATGATAACACATATTAGTTTTAAACTAATTAACATTTGAATCAATGTTGGAATTAATATTACCATTAGGAGATAGTAATTTCACTAATTTTACCATTTGTGCTTTATCACATTCTCTAAACTCATTATATTGATCTGGTTTTACATAGACAGCTAAAACATTATTTCGTAAACTAATACTTAAATACTTTTTGTTCAAAGAATTAACAATATTAGTAATTTCTTCATTATTAATATTTGTCTTCGAACTATAACCATTTAGGTTGTAAAAGAAGTTTTCACATTTTGGAATAAAAGTATAGGCCACAAATCCTTCAGCAGTAGCGGGAACAAAATCGATGTAATTAACAGGCACTTGGACAATTCCAGAACGTGACATTGCCGTTACATATTTAACACAATTATTTTTAGTAAAAGTTAAACCTTCGAATTGTGAAAAATAAAGTCCTTCGTTGGTATCTACTAATTCTTCTAATAATTCAGTGTTTTTCAAGGTGTGAAAACAATCAGTATCCTTAACAATAATATTGACACCCAATAAATCATTTAAGACATTGTGGGCAAAGAATAATTGATTGTTTTCTTCAATATGTTTATGATTTTCAACATTGTGAATAATACTAGAATGATCTTCTGAAGACATAATGGTAGTTAAGAACATATAGTTAAGTGATTGAAAAATATGGAAATAATAATTCAAAATAGATTGGTATAGACGAGCAATTAAATCATCTGTATTTTCTTCAACATTATTTATATATTCAAAAAATATTCCGTACAATGATTTGTCTCATAAGAAAGAAAAATCACTAGTAGCATAATCATTTTGAATAAAAGTTGCATGTTTTGATCAACGTAAAGCATTATTAATTTCTTTGGTTTTGCCAACTTCTTTCAAGAAAGTTTCTTGCGCATAAGGAGTAAAAACCATTCTAAATTGAGCATCATCATTACGTGTTCAATTAAATTTCTTATTAAATTCTTTGTTTTCTAGAGCTGCATAATGATTTTTGTTATCAAACTTTTTGGTTTCGTGAGCATTTGATTCACCAGAAAAATAAAACTCTAAATTACTACAACTTTGCATAAAACTAAAAGTTCTTTGGTTATTGTAAATATTATGAGCCGGATGTGAATAAGTAGCCACTACAGTTTCATAACCAGTCATACTTTTCCCTTCACTATCATGATATGTATAAGGAACTTGAATACTACCAGTATAAGTTTCCATGTATTCATCATGGAATTGTTTAGAAGCATTAATCACAATTTTGTTATCAAATATTCCTCATGATGAGATATAGGGATTGTAATGTTTAGAATAAGCTTTTAAATCAAAGAAAGAGTTACTTTGCATTTCTTCAACTAACACACTAGGAATTGCTCCTTGATGTTGGTACTTAATAATGCCACTAAACTTATTGAAGATTTCATTAATATTTAATTTGCTAATAATTTGATTATGTATATCTAATTTTTTCTTTTTAGCTTCTTCTAAAACATTGTCTCAATAAGATTTTTCTTTTTTTAGATTCTTGTATTTTTTATTCACCCAATACAATGGAATTCCTAAACATGGAAAAATAGAAAAAACTCATAAAAATTTAAAGAAGCTAATTAAGTGTTTATTATTATGGTTCTTTCAATCATTTAATGCTGATTGGTAATTAACTTTTGCATCATTAGCAATGTTTAAACATTCATGTGAAACTCACTGCGCATTAGTTTCCTTAAAAATACTTTCAAACTTAGGAAAAATTTGTTCATTTCAATAAGGTGAACAAGTAGGAGCTTCGTTCTTATTTTTTTTCTTCTTAAATAACATAATAATTAAAATTTAATTTCAACGTCTTGTCTCTTGCTATCATCAGCTTGGAATAAAGGTAAACCTTGATAACCTTTTTTGTAGATAACAACGTTAATTGGGAAAGTATAAATAGCTGAGTTAAAAGCAGTTACATCTGCATTATATAATCTTCTTGAAGCAGCAATTTCTTTTTCAATCATACTAGATTCAGTCATTAGTTTTTGAATTGATTGGTCAGCTCCTAAATTAGGATAGTTTTCAAAAGCCATAGATAATCCGGTTTGAATTTTTTCAATAGCTGCTTGTTTTGTACTTAAATCAGCTTTTTCTTGAATACCACTTCTAAATTTAGCAATATTTTCATAAACTTCTTTGTTGAACTTAGTATGTCCTTCAACAGCACTTACTAATTTAGTTAATGTATCAAATCTCTTTTGTAGCTGTACATCAATATTAGAAGCACTTTCATTAATTTTGTTTTGTTGTCTATTTAAATCATTCACTTTCTTAATGTTGAAGTATAAAGCAACAATTCCTAAACTAATAATACAAAAGAATATATATAAAGCTTTTTGCCCACCTGTTGCAGTCACAGGTCCTAAGTTGTTAACAGCCTTAGCTTCAAATTTTTCACCTTGTTGTTTTTGATCTTCTGCAGTAAATAACATAACATCACTCCTTGTAAAAATATATTATATTAATAATATATCATAAATTATCCTAATTACATTTTTATTCATGGTAATGAAGATAACAAAATAACACTAGGATTTCCCTAGTGTTATTTCTTTGGTTATTGTTACTTTTTTATTCAATTACAAATGGAAGTAAAGCAACTATTCTTGCTCTCTTGATAGCATTAGCTACTCTTCTTTGGTGCATTGTACAGCAACCTGAAGATCTCTTAGGAACAATTTTATTAGATTGATTAAGAAATTTCTTTAATAAATCAACATCTTTGTAATCAACAGAAATAATTCCTTTTGCACATAAACTACAATATTTTTTTCTTGGTTTTTTTGTCATATAAGCCATTTTATTTCTCCTTTAATCTAAATCGTTTTCTCAATCATTTTGATTGGTTTGGTTTTCTTCTACAGCGGTAGTAGAATCTTGTTCAGGTTCTTTATTGGTTTTATCAATTACTACATATTCAGGTTCTTTGTGAGAAGTTTCATTCTTTTCTTCTTCGCTTTCACTAGACTTTTTAGAACCATAGTTTCTAATTGCATCGATTTGCACTTCAGTGATGTAAACTTTTTTGCCTTCATTATTTACATAATTTCGATTGGTTAGTCTACCATCAATTGCTACAAAATCACCCTTATGTAATTTTTCACCAATATATTTTGCAACCTGATTTCAAGCTACACAATTAACAAAATAAGTTACATCTCTATTCTTATTATCATTAACTGCAATATTTACTTTTGCAAGAGTTGATTCTTCGTTATTTATTTTTGATTCAAAATTCTTAATTTCAGGATCATTTGATAAATAACCTAGCAATAAAACTTTATTCATAACTTATTCTTTTTTTGTAGTTTTCTTGACAGCTGTTTTTTTACTAGTAGAAGTTTTAGTTGTAGTACTTTTAGAAGTTTTCTTTTCAACTGTTGATGCTTGAGATTCAGATGCTTCAGAGTTTTCAACAACTTCTGCTGAATTCATAGTAGCATTTAATTCATTCATTCTTGCTTCTCTAGCTTTTTCAAATTGTGCTTTCTTTTCTTGATAAATCTTTGCTTGATTTTCAGCAGCTTTTACCTTCTTTTCATTGATACTAGCACGGTATCCATAATCTTTTTCACAATTAATAATTAAATGTCTTAAAACATTTTTATTAATTAAACATAGTCTTCTAAACTCATTAATTAATGGAACTTCATCAGTTTCAAAATTATATTGGTAATAGTAACCATGAGTATCTTTTTTGATAACATAAGCTAATTGCTTGTTACCATATTTAGTTGTTTCAACTTTAGTTTTCTTAAGTGAACTAAGAATTTCATCAGCAACTTTATCAGCAGCTTTTTCTTCTAAAGAACCTGAAACAATCAACATTATTTCGTATTTTGCCATTCTTTTCTCCTCTTATGGTTAAAGTCCTATACCTCGGACAAGAGTGTAATAATTAAATTATTAACTTGTATATTATACAACATTTTTACTTTATCAGAAGTTTATAGTTACAATTAGCCAAAGTTAAGAAAGGTAAAACAAGCAAGGTAAAAGAAATCTTATTAACTTTGTTTGTTTTTCTTGTTTTTGTTGTTCTTTGGAGTTTTTTCCTTTTTTACTTTTGGTTTACGTGGTTTAGATGTTTCGATTCAATTATCATTTCCTAATGAAATATAATATTTACCTTGTTCATCCTTATAATACCATTGGTTATCTATTGAGAATGGTTCATTAACTGGTGTTTTATCAAACATTTGTTTCATTTTATTTTTAGTCTTTTGATTAAATGCTTGTAATTTTTCTTTTGCTTCTCTTTTTCTTTGGCCTGGTAAAACAGGAACTTTAGGTTCTTTAACCTTAACTTCTCTTTGTTTTACTTCTTTATATTGCTTTAAAGGTTTAGGTGGTTTGTCTTCTTTTAATAAAGGAATCAAGGTTGGTTGCATTTTCTTATTCTTTTTGTCAGCTGCAATAACAGTTGGAATAGTAGAACCATCAGTTGTTATCAAACCACGATCATAACTTTCATTAATATAATATTTCTTCTTTTTGAATAAAATTCCTAGAGCAATAATCAATGTAATAACTAACATCAAGACAGCCATAATAATTAGTACTACCGCTAGAATGTATTGTGGTGATTTAAAAGAAAACGATGATTTAAAACCACCAATTGTCACTATAAATTTCTCAGGACTAGTTTTTAATTGACCATTATTATCAAAGAAATCACTAATAAGATAACTCACCTCAACTATTCCACGATCTAATTGATAGTCAGTACCATCAATGCTTTCTATTCTTATTATCGGTCGCTTATAAATAGAACCATTTACCACTAAATTAGGAATAACTTGACTTGGAAAAGTATATAAGTTGATAAATAATTGTGGGTCTTTAACTAAATCACGTGGATCTATATCTGTAATAGATGAATTATTAGCATAAATTAAATAGTTTGGAACTACTGAATAAAATCCTTTTACAGACACTATTTGTGAATAATTAGTAGTTGAAGGATTTCCTTTTTTATCATAGTATTTTTTAAAAGTGACTTTAATGTTAAGTTCACCCGATATATTATTAGCACTTTCAATATTATATTCATAGTCAGCAGATGTTGCAGTGGGATCGGGATTAGTGATTTTAATATATTTATATGCATTTTTATTTTTTACCTCAGAAGGAAGGATATGAAAAATTGATACATCAACACCACTATCATTTTCAGCAATTGGAATAGCTGTTGTAGGAATAGTAGTTTGCATATCAGATAAATAAATGGAAAACTTTTCATTGCCAAGATTAGGAGAAATTAATTCACCCTTTTCATTAAAGTATTTATCAGGTTTAACTGTTACTAATAAATTTCCTGTAATATTAGTAGGTTTACATTCAATTTCAGAAAAAGTAGTTCCATCAGGAAAATAAGTAGTGGCATCAATGTATGTTTGTCAATTATCTGCATTCACTGATGAAGGTAAAACATCTTTGTAATGAGAATCTTCTCTAATCAAAAGTTTACTACGTAGACGTTGTTTAAACCCTCTAACTACTAATTTAACATTTTTTGGTTTTTTGTCTGGTCCTCTTTCATCAACAATTAAACCATTTTCATCATAGTACACATATAAATTGATACTAATAACAATTTCACCCATTGAATAATATTTCTTGGTATCTGTAAAATCAACTTCTCATGCTCCTGGTTCTTCAGGAAGCGTACCATTGAATGTAACATAAGATTCTATATCTGCATTAGTAACATCTGAAACATATATTTCACTGATATTTTTAGTAGTATCAGGATTAACACCGGGAACTGTTGGGGATCTCGTTTTAAAATTAGCAATAGTTAAAATTTGTCTTTTTCTGGTATCATCTACTAAACTACATTGTTTATTATCAGCATATCATTTATTTGCATAACAAGAGACAACAATTGTTCCATCACGGTTATTGATATCATGCACATTACTTTCAAATGAAAATATGGTATCATCAGGAAAACTCTCAAAACCAGTAATAAAGTTTTTAATATATAGCGGTGCATCAGCTGGATCAGTTGGTTCTTTTAATAAAACTTGTGATGGATATATATCAAATTTACCATCCTTAGGTGCTAGAAGAGAAGGGGAAACTGTTTTAAAACTATCAATAGTTAAAAGAATTTCAGAAGAAGGTGTTCCATCAATAATTAAACCACGGTCATAATAAGAATTCATTACCACCCCTAGAGTTAATGTTCCTTTTTTATTATCAAAATCTTTCTTCTTAATGATAACTGTTGTGTTTTTGATACCAAGCGCTGTATCTTCTACAACCGGATTAGTAATGTCTAAATAAGTACTCACAATTGCACTATCTTCTAAATTGTAAATATCTTGAGCTAAAATTGTTGGTTCACCTGATTTTTTAATGGTAACTCTAGTTGTAATATCTGGAAGTAAATTGTTGATAGTTACATTGTCTACGAAGATTGCTTTATTCTTGTCATCAATAATTTGTCCATCTGCACCATAGATTCCTCAAATCTTATAACTAACTTTTACTAATTCATTAGTTTCATCACGTTCTTTAATATTGATATCAAAAATGTTTTCTTCTAGATTAGCAAAAAAATCACTTGGAAAGTTTTCACAATTCTTAAAAATAATCTTTCTTACATCTTTAATGCTTATTTTGGCAGGAATGGTATGTAAATCAGTTCCGTCAATAATAGAATTATCACGTGGAAAATTAGTTGGTAATTGAGTTTTTAAACCACTTAAAGTAACTGAAAAAGGTTTATTCCCATTCATATAAATAAATTCACTACCATTTTGTTGAATATAGGAATCTAGTGACAATTCAACAACACATACACCTTTGGCATCATCAGGAATAAAATTATAAGTTATCTTAGGAGCAGGTTCATAGGCATTAGGTTTATTGATAATTTCAATAAAACTATCAATATTAGTTTGGTTAATTTCTGATGGTTTAGTTTCTTCATACAAAGTTTTAATTGCATCATTATCTTTTGGTAATGCTATCACATCAGTTGCAGCAGTATATTTTTGAAAACCATCAATAACAAATGTCTTTATTGGAGAATAGTCATTAATAAGAACATTATTATTTAAGTAAGGTTTAATTTGTACATCAACTTCCAATGTTCCTTTACCGTCATTTGAAATCTTAGGGGTTAGGTAAGGAGTATAAGATTTAGGTGGAGGATTTTCTACATTAAATCATTGGGAAAAATATTCACGTGCCAATCATCCATCACTTTGATGTTCTTCCATTAAGTCATAATAAACTTGCCCTGCAAATTGTGTGCCAATATCAGGCGGTAATGGTGATTTAAGTTGAATAGATGTGGTTATTTCAGCAGTTGGGTCAGGAGTGGGTGTATCTACTTTGGCAGCTACTAAAGAAGTAGAATTTTGTGGAGAAAATATACCGTTAGCAAATACACTAAAAATTACTCCTGTAACCACAGGAGTAATATATAATACATTTAAGAATTTTTTCTTAACTTTGCTTTTGTTCTTTTGAGACATATATTATATTATATAATATGTATCCAAGAAATGTTATTTTGTAGCAATCACAGAAACCTTAGTTTTATTGTCACCAAATTTTGTATATTTAACAATTCCAGCTGTTAAAGCAAACAAAGTATGATCTTTACCTAATCCTACATTAGTACCAGGATAAACTCTTGTACCTCTTTGACGGTAAATAATTTGTCCAGCTTTAGTTGATTGACCATCTCCTAATTTAGCACCTAAAAATTTAGGATTTGAATCTCTACCGTTTTTTGTTGAACCAACCCCTTTTTTAGAAGCAAATAATTGAAGATTAATTTTCATTCATTTATTTTTCATAATTTTCCTTTCTGCTTTTTTTAATTTGGATATATTTTTTGAAATCAGATTGTTGGAATGAACTTAGTTGTTGTTTAAGTAAATCTAATTTATATAAATTATCTTCACTTTGATTAACGAGCTTGAATTTAAATAATCCATCTGCCATTTCATATTCAATATCAGATTTCTTAAACCAATTCATCGCACTTAAGATAACAGCACTAACACCCGCACAATATATATCATTCCCTTTACTTGAGAAATTAGCATGACCATTACAAGTAATTGCTTTTTGATAAAGCGTAATGGTAATCATAACTAAGCCTTAATTGATTCAATTGACAATTTTGTATAAGGTTGTCTATGACCTTGTCTTTTTAAATGGTGTTTTTTAGATTTAAATTTAATAATTCTAATCTTTTTATTTTTCCCTTGTTTAACCACTTTTGCTTTTACAATTGCATTGTTTACAAAAGGATTACCAACTTTAGATCCTGCCATTAAAACTTCTTTAAATTCAATGGTGTCACCAACGTTAGAATCAAGTTTTTCAACAAAGATAAAATCGCCTTCTTTTACCTTATATTGTTTTCCACCGGTTTGAAAAATTGCAAACATTTTTACCTCCTTTAAACTTAGACTCGCCCTTTTAGGTGTATCGAGATACTTAAAAAACCTATTTAGGAGCGGTTGAAGCAGTAGAAACACTGCATATTAATTATATATTAATTATGTAATAAGGAAAATAAAAACACATGAAT
>JAHHTI010000026.1 GCA_020024735.1 Mycoplasmataceae bacterium
AATTTGTTTCAACCATTTGTCAATGTTTTGAGGCATAATATGTTCAGTAGATGGAAATGTTCTTTGAACAGATTCTCCAATACCAGTTATAGATTCTGTCATACAATCTTCTGTAAGCATTAACAAAGGCAATACTTGTGTTTCTTTTAAATTTTCTTCTAAGGCTACCTTAAATTTTTCATAAGAATAAGGAGAATTAGAATCACACGCTTCTTCTATTAAAGAAATACCATAACTACATAATTCTTTTAACGAATTATAATTTTTATAGTTAATATACATTTGGTGAGCAATTTCTATTATTTTTCTCTTTATTCCACTATCACCTTGAATTGTAATAATTTGGGTTCTTATTAAGAATTTACTCATTTCCAATAATAGTCTTTGAACATATTGAAAATCTTCCTTGGTAAATTCTAATTTTTTATCATATACTTTTAAGTCATCTCTAATTTTGATTTTAAATTTATTCTCAATTCAAAGTTTAATTATGTATACAAAATATACAAAATGTTTTTTCTTTTTGGCATTTGTTATATATTGAACTTTATCACCTGCCTTGAAATAATTTATAATATCATTTGTTGAGTTAGAATCTATGATAGTTTTATAAATTTTAATAAAACTTTCTATCTCATCTAATAATGAATAAAATTCATTTTCTGAATAACTTTTTTCAGAAATATTAAAAAATTCATTCAAACTATTTTTGATTGTTGAAAATTGTTCATGTCTTTTACTTGAAATTTCAACTCCTTCACTAATCTCAGCTATTGAGGAATAAAATTCAAATAGATTCTCTACTTTGTCAAAAAGACCGTGGTTACTTAACATTGAATTGTATCTTTTTGCAATAGCTTCTTCCTTGCTATTCAAGAAGTCTTCATTAGCTAAATTGAATATATAATTTTTAATAAGGTCATTTACGTGTAATTCAACGCCTTTTGAATTTAAATTTTCAAAAATTTCCATTTCGCAATTCATAGGATATTTTCTGCTATCAAAATTGATACCTGCAACTACAAATTGATTTAAGAAAACTCTTATAAACAATTCTATATCATATGGATTATTAAATTCTTCATCAAGTTTCTTATAGAATAAATAATAATTTTTGAAAAAATTATTTTTAGAAGTAGAACTATCATTTAATTTTTTTTCTATATCTTTTATGTTACTTATAACTGATCTAAAAGCACTGTTATTTTCACTTGTTCCGCCTGGATTTCAAATGTATTCTACTAATTCCCCATTATTTCATATTGGTTCTAATCAATCAATATCATCAATATTTTTTTTATACTTATGTATTAATAAATCTCTTGTTGCACAAATAATAATTATTGATGTTGTGATTCTTTGTTGACCATCTATAATTTTAATTTTATTTTTCCCATAATTTGTTGTCGCAGCTTCCTTCTTTTGAGCAATGGTACCGAAATAATGAGATTTTAAGTCTTTAGTTCTACTTTTTATATCATTAAATAAAACTCTAATATTTTCTTCAGTCCATTCATATTTTCTTTGATAAATAGGAATTTTTAATTGTGATTGAGGTATTGTTAATCATTCTCGGATTGTATTTTGATTAATAATTAAATCATTGTCTATATTAGTGCATTCATCCATTTTTTTATGAATAATAGCTACAACATTATCATTTTTTTTAATATCATTAGCAGTTAAATAGACATTAGGATCAAAATCAAAAGTATCAGTCTTTTCATCACCAAATAAATTAATAAAAATTGAGTATAGATTTTTTAATTGTGAAACTATATCTAAAGCAGTTAATTCATATTTAAATGCTTCTGTTTGAGCATGACTTTCAGTGTTAGTTGTAATTCTTATTCCATTTGCTACATTGAAAAAAACTTTAGATTTAATTTTTCCAGATCATTTAATGTAATCCAGGGAAGCTTTTAGTCCTTTTTCTTTATATTCATCAAGAGATTCTGGCTCATATTTATCGAAGTATGTAAGAATAATATATTCAAGAACTTTTCTAATCTTATTTAAACAAGAATCATATTCATGTTGAGCCAACAATTTTTCAATTGATGATAATGTTTCAATAATTTGATTTTTTCACTTACTTTCAAATGCTTCTGATTCAACAAATTGAAAATTCTTTTTTAATTTCCCTACAGTCATTATTTACCTCACAATTCCTTAACCATTCTCACAAAAACTTCATCAATATATATGTTTTTTTCGAACTCACCCGTTTCTTTATCTATTGCTTCGTTAGTTAATACATCATCACGAGTTCTTATAATATCGCTAGAAATATCAACACCTGACAATCTTAATATTTTAATTAAAATAGTGTTTCTATACATATTAATATTTTCATCATTGGACGATACTAATAGAATTCCTTTACAATGTTCTAATAATTCATTTTTACTAAGTGAAGGAATTATTTTTAATAAAATGTCATTCTTTTTAATAAAAAAACCTAATGATATTCAACATTGGATATTTTGTCTAAAAGTTGCATCTGAATTTGCACTAAAAACTACTTCTCCCTTATAAAAAATTTTGTAATCAATAATTTCAAAACTATCAAATTGTTCATAAACATTAAAACAATTTAAATAGTTATTTATGTAAGCATTGGGATTTGTGCCAATCTTAGTAAATCTTGTCGCTTTAATATCCTTCATAATTCTCCTTTAAATATTTAATCGACTGTTGAAGAATATCTTTTATAAGTTCTGATGGTATAGAACTTCTTTTGCTATAAGAACCTTTGGCCATATGGTCATTATTCCCTTTAACATTAGTTTTCTTTAAATTTAATTTGATACAGCTTTTAAAAATCGTCGCTTTTTTTGAAAAATTTTTATCATAACTTGAGTAATGGGCTAAATTCTCTATGCCTTCAAAACCTCAATGATTTCTTTGAAACTCTCACGTTTTAGAAGTCTGTGGATTTTCAATCACTCATACTTTTGGTTGAAAGTAATAAATAACTTCAATAACCCCCCCCCAGTGTACTTTCTCCGACAAGTCGGCTTCTTTCTTTTTGAATGAAACTTCTTAATTTTACAGGATGACAGTTTTCATTGTATTTTTTGTAATATTCATAGTTCATTACAACTCAATTCCCTTTTTTGTCTATCTTTCTAAACATACGACCACCACAATCAGCACAACTTCAAGATTCACAAGGTGGTGAAGCTAAAATGATATCTGGTTTGCCATATTTCTTTTCTTTTTCTTTTAGTTCCTTGATCAAATTGCTATTGTTTAAACTTAAATCAATGCGATGATAAAAGAATTTATCACTTTTAGTTAAATGTACATCATTAATTCCCATTGAATGCACTTCAACGTTTTCATCTTGAAAATATTTTTGAATAGCATTTTTATAAGATGACTCCGCATCATCATATAAAGCTCATATAATTATTCTTTTTAAATCTTTTTTGCTTTTCATACTATTAATAATTATATACTGGTGTAGATATATTCAGCAGATTAAACAGCATTCTTATTGATGTATCAATAAATTGGCAATTACTTGCCTTATGGTCTTAGCATTGTATAAGGGATTACAAAAGTACCATTCTTAGTTGTATAGCATCTATTACCAGCTGTAATAATTACTCTAAATGCTTCTTTAGGGATTTCTTCTTTAGAATTCTTAGTTTCAAATGATTTATAAAAATTTTCTAATCTATTATCTTCTTTTTCAAAATCAAAGTTTCTTAATTTAATTTCAATAATTCCTCATGTCCCTTGACCTATTTCCATAATAATATCTATCTCTTTATCGTTTTTATCCCGGTAAAAATATAATTCTGCACCAATTGCTTCTGCATAGGCATACAAATCTTTAACAACTAAATTTTCAAAATATAGTCCTAATGTATTCAAATCTTTTAATGCTTTTTCTTTATTGTAGATTCCTAATGTATATAATCCAAGAGAAGGATCACATAAATATATTTTTGGTTTAGTTTGCATCTTGGTTTTAGAACGGAAGTTAATTGGAGACCAAGGCTTAACTTTAAATGTAATATCTAATGAATCTAATATTTCTAGATATTTATCAACAGTTCTACAATTTAAATTGGTATCAGCAACAATTATTGAATTAGATATTTGTGTAGCATTATTCCTTGCAATAGAATAAAAAACTTTTTCAAAATTTTCTTTTGAATTACTTAAATGATTGATTTTTTCAGTATCGGTATCAATAATAGAATCAATATATGATTTATAGAAGTTTTTATTGTATTCATAATTTTCTGCACGAATTTTAGGTCATCCACCTAATAACATATAATCAACAATATCTATCATTGCAAATTTTGACATTCCACTAACGTTTTCTATTTTCCCTTCAAATAAATCCTTTAATGAATATTGAGTTTCTTCAGGATATAGTTCATAAAAAGTTAAGGTACTCATTTTAATTGGCATTATTCTTCCTGCACCTGAATGAATTATCTTTTTTCTTTCTGTTGGTGTAGATGAACCCGTTAGAATATATTGCCCATTAGCACCTTTTGATAAATCAACTAAAAATCTTATTTTATCTCATACTCTTGGACATATTTGTCATTCATCAATTAAACGTGGTTTTTCACCTAAGAAAATAACATTTTTTTCTATTGTATCGTCTAAGATTTGCTCATTACTTTCCCCTAATTCTTGCATATAATATTCGCTTTTAGATAATTTCTTAGCTAAAAATGTTTTACCAGATCATTTAGGGCCTTTCACTTGAATAGCACCCATAATTTTTAATCCATCTTTTAATTGTTTTTCTTGTAATCTTTTTATTTCCATATTTTATATTATATATAAAAAGCTTTTGAATACAAAAAAAACCTAAGGAGCAATACAAAAAAAACCTAAATACTAATACAAAAAAAACCTAAAGTATAATACAAAGAAAACCTAATAGAAAACATCACTTTTTTTCTCAAATTTATATAATGTAAAACTTGTAGAACAATAGAATCAATTTCTAATATTTTTGTAAATACATAATTGCAAACAACTAGTGATAGTTTACAAATAATCTAAATAACAAATTGTTTGAATTTCAGAGAGATAATCAACAATGATTTAATCAATTATTTGCCTTATCAATACTTAAAATATAAGCATTCATTGCATAATGTTAGATATTATAAGGATTAGAGTTTATAATCTATGTGATTATGAAAAATTATGATGTTATTGTAATAGGTGCTGGACACGCAGGTTTAGAAGCTGCTTTTGGATGTGCTAAACAAAATCTAAAAGTTGCCTTAATTACTCTTAATGAAGATACTGTTGCATTAACTCCTTGCAATCCTTCGATTGGTGGGCCAGCCAAGGGAGTAGTTGTGAGAGAAATTGATATTCTAGGTGGGATGCAAGGATTAGCAGCTGACCACGCACAACTACAAATGAAAATGCTAAATACATCCAAAGGTCCTGGTGTTTGGGCACTACGAGCTCAAATTGATAAAGTGCAATACCATAAATGATTTTTAGAACAATTACATCAAAATAAAATGATTGATTTGATTATTGATGAAGTTACTGCTTTAAACGTACAAGACAAAACTATCACAGGAGTTATTACAAAGAAAAACAATATTATCAATGCTCCGTATGTCATTATTACTACCGGTACTTATTTAAAATCACTTACTTACCGTGGAGTAAATCCTGTAGATGAAGGACCAGACGGATTAGAAAATAGTAACTTCCTTTCCTCATCTCTAAAAGAATTAGGTTTTCAATTAATTCGTCTAAAAACAGGAACACCACCAAGAATTCTAAAAGATTCCATTGATTACTCTAAAATGAAAATTGAAGGTGGTAGTGATAAGAAATTATGTTTTAATCACTTCCAACCACTTTATATGGATTACAAAGACCAATTACCTTGTCATATAGTTTATACAAATGCCAAAACTCATAAAATCATTAATGAAAACTTGAAAAAATCAGCAATGTATAGTGGAGTTATTAAATCCATTGGTCCTAGATATTGTCCTTCCATTGAAGATAAGATAGTAAAGTTTAGTGATAAACCACGACATCAAATCTTTGTAGAACCTGAATCGTTATCATTAGATACAATGTATTTAGGCGGTTTTTCAACTTCAATGCCCATTGATGTACAAGAACAAATGATTCGTTCATTAGAAGGCTTAGAAAATTGTGTTATTAAAAAGTTTGCCTATGCGATTGAATATGATGCGATTGATCCAACACAATTATATAAAACATTAGAAACTAAACTGATTAAGAATTTATTCTTTGCTGGACAAATTAATGGAACTTCAGGTTATGAAGAAGCAGCTGCTCAAGGTTTAATTGCTGCAATTAATGTAGGATGCAAACATTTTGGAAGAGAACCATTAATTTTAAAAAGAAGTGAATCTTATATTGGAGTAATGATTGATGATATTACTACTAAAGGAGTAATGGAACCATATCGTTTATTAACATCACGGGCAGAACACCGTTTATATTTAAGAAATGATAACGCAGATGAACGATTAATGGAAATCAGTCACTATCATCATATGGTTTTAGAAGAACAATACCAAACATATTGCAAAATGCTTACAACAATGCAAACTATTTACCAAATGTTGAATAGTAAAACCATCGGGATGTTTAAAGAACTAGCTCACGGAAATAAAAAAACTAATCTTTCACTTTATGACTATTTAAAAAGACCAGAAAATTCGATTAGAGATGTAATCAAATACTTAGATATCCCCGAAATGGATATTAGTGAAGAACTATTAGATAAAATTGATATTAATATTAAATTTGAAGGATACATCAAGAAACAAGAAGAAGAAATTAATAAAATCTCTAAACTATATGAATATCAACTTGACGAAATTGTAGATTATAAGGTAATTCCTAATCTTTCCTTAGAAGCAATTGATAAATTAAACCGTATTAGACCTCACGACTTAGACCAAGCTTCGAGAATTAGTGGTATCAATATCAGTGATATTATTAATATTAAGTTTTATTTTGACAAGGAATAGCAGGTAGTAAATATATTTTATATATTTATATTCTATAAATATATGATTAAACTTTTAACTAACAGTAGCAGAACTATCTAAAAAACCATTCAAAAAAAAAAAAAAAAACCGTGTATACTAGAAACGAAGGGCTATCTATGAAACTTAGAAAAAAATTAGCTTTATCTTTAACCCTTGGATTAGGATTCGTTGTTTCGATGGGATCTGTAGCTTTAACATTGACTAGTTGTTCTAATCCAACTAATCAATCTATTGATACTCCAATAGAATCTCCTAATAATACAACTCCTCCTAATAATATAGAAAATCCTCAAGGTAATCTCCCATCTATTCCTTCAACTCCTACTCAACCACCTCAACCACTTCCACCAACAGTTGAAGAAGTAACACCAGCTCCTAGTCCTTCTATCCCACCAGCTCAACCTCTTCCACCTGAAGAAATTGTACCAACTCCATCTCCAAGTGTTCCACAAGTACCTACAGAACCAGCTCAAATGATGACTTTTACTGTAGATGTTAGAAGAACTTCAGGTTTTAAATTTAATACTATAATTCCTGTTAACATTGTGGATGTTGCTACTAATCAAAATATGTTTAATGGGCCTCGTGATGATTATGATGACTCTGAAGTTGATGGTATTATTACCTTTGAATTACCTGATAACAAAACTTACAAAGTAACATTGACAAATTTTAAATCGCAAACTTATCATTACAACAATGAAATTATTCTTGATAAAGAGCACCCACATGGAAGTTTTGATTTTAATCCTGTTATTGAAACTTCTACTAAAGAAGGAAGTTATGCAAAAGATGATGTATCTCATGAACTTCCATTTCCTACTGATGTTTTAAATCATCCAATATCATTACAAAAGAACCGTGAAAATGGAAAAATGTCTATCATTATGTATATGAAAACTAGTTGTCCAAAATCTATTAGAACATTAAATAGTATTTATAGCGCTGTTAAATATGCTGATGATAATACACCTACTCCTGAAAATACTCAAAAAATTGAACTATATTGTTTTAGTGATGATGATACCCAACAAGAATTAAAAGATTTTGTTACAAGAAAAGGTTTTAATGAATCATGAATTCACTTTGTCGCTGATCCTACTAATAAAATTAGAAATGCTTACTTCCCATATCTTACTGGATACCCTAAATTAGCATTTGTTGACTATCAAGGTGTGCTTGTTAATAAGATTGAAGGGGAATTAACTAATCAAAACACTATTAGAAGATTTATGAACAACTACTCTAAACAAGGAGGTAACTACTAATGAAAAAGAAAATTATCTTTGCTACTACTTTACCAATTTTAACAACTGCATTATTAATACCACCAATTGCAAGTATTATTCAAAATGATGTTGTTCCGCAAATGTTAGCTAACAATACAACTAAAACTTTTGTTAAACCTACTACATATAAAGAACTAATTGCAGCCGATGTTAATGATTTAATGGGTTTAGAAAAATATGATAGTCGAGAATATGGAATAGTAACACCTGTTAAAGATCAAAGAAGTGAAGGTTTATGTTGAGCATATTCTACTGCTGCTACTAGTGAAACTTCACTATTAAGAGAAGGTTTAGCACCAATTCTAAGTGATGAATTTAAAAAAGTTGATATTGATGAACATAACATTGACTATGGTACTAACTATCGAGTTGCAGCTATGGACCGTTTAGGATTAAACCCTAATGATAACCATACCGGTACTTTAAGAGTGGGTGGAGTGGTCCAAAAAGCAATGAACGCTTTATCAATGTGGAATGCTCCTATTGATAGTATTGCTCATCCTTATGTAGATTGAAACTATATGCAACCTGACTACTACTTGGAAAGTACTGAAAGAATTCCAGGTACAGAAACCTATTTTGATAAATTAGGAATTGATGGCACAGTTAAAAGAATTAAAAAACTAATAGCTCAATATGGAGCAGTTACTTGTAGTTATTCTTGCAACGGTACATATCTATATACTAACACTAATTACCGTTCACCAGGAAATGCTGGTCATGCAGTTTCTATTATCGGATGAGATGATACTATAGAACCAACAAAATATGCAGGAATCCCTGCTACTGTTCGTGGTGGTTGATTGTGTAAAAATAGTTGAGGAGATTATGGTCCAAAACCAGAAGATCGATATTTCTATATTAGTTATGACTCACCTATCTTTGATATTAATGCAGTTAATTATGTGAAAGCTAACACTACTTATCATAATAATTACTACTATGATGCTAGTGCTAAAGAAGGTGGTGGAGTTGATGAAGGGAAACCATATTCATCAGGAAAACAAGAAAATGGTGCTATTTTTCCTGTTAAAAGAGCTAATTTCAACCGTCAAGAAACTTTAAAAGCTGTCAATGTTGGTGTAATCGGTGATAATCCTAAAATTACTGTCGATGTTTATACTAATGTACAAGCTGATTTTGCTAATGCTACCAATGAAACTAATGACCCAACTAGAGGAACTCCTGTTGCTCATGTAGTAAAACAATTTGAATATCCTGGATATAAATTAATTGAATTACCAGAAATCCCTTTAGAGTTTGGAACAAACTTTAGTATAGTAGTAAAAGTTGAAAATAGTACCCATGATGCTGAACTTTTATATAGTAATGATAATTCTAGTGACAATATGACTTTTTATAAGGACCGTTTTGGTGATTGAATAAACCCAATGACTAAGAGTTTACATTGTGCTGCTAGAATTAAAGCTTTTACAAGTGAAGTTGAAGATCCAACAATCCCAATTCCTGATGACTTAAAGTATGCACATGTAACTTTAGATAAAAATATTTGAGAATACGGAGACCAACACCGACCACAAGTATTAACTGCTCAGTTAGGTAATAAAACTTTAACTACACGTGATTATGAACTTATCTATGACCCATTAACTATTAATCTTCCTCGTGGAGGAGCTGGTTCAGTGAGCGATTTAATCGGTCATTCCACTGTCACCTTAAAAGGTAAAGGTGATTATGAAGGTACTAGTATTCATGTTCCTTACCAAATTGAAGTAGGAGATGCGCCAGACTTACAAGGTTTAGGTTACTATGATACTGATTATCGTAATACTCCAATCCGTCTTCATTTAAATGTTAAAAGAACAGCTACTAAATATGCTGATATTGATTTACCAAGAGGATTTGAATGAAAGAATGGTGATATCAATACCCCAATTCAATCAGGAACATGCGCTTTAGATTTACAATATGTCTACAAAGACAGGGATTATTACTATATTACTTATTGAAATAAATTAAAAATAGACTTAAATGTCCTACCAACAGATAACTTAATTCCGACAGAACCACATCCACTTCCAGAAGTAGCAGATCCATCAAAACCAACTCCTCTTCCTCCACCACCAGTAACACCAACTAAAACTGTTATTGATAAAGTAAATGATGCTATTAATAACGGAACTATTATTCCTAATGATAGAAATATCCAAGAAAGAGATTTTAACAACATAGGAAGTTTTAATGTTCTAGAAATGATTCAAATCCCTACTATTAGTGATTGAGATAAGAAACAATTAAGAGTAGTTGAATTTAACCGTCATAAACCTACTATTAGTTTTAAAGTAACTAATGGAAGTGAAACTAGTAAGCTAATTAGCTTAACATGATATGTAATTACTCCTGCACCAACTCCTTCTCCTACACCAACACCAACTCCTGCACCAACACCAACTATTAATCATGTCTATATTAGTAGTGTATTACCAAGTTATCACGAAGGGGATATGATAAATGTCCAAGCTAATGTAGAAGGAATTGACCCATCATTAGTATTATTTGAATGAACAATTGAAGGTACTAAAATTAAAGGTAATGGCGAACAGTTCTCATTTAAAGCCAATAAAGAACACAATGGTAAAAAACTAAATTTAGTTGCTAAATATAACGATACTACAAAAAGTACATCACAAGTTCTAACTGTCAATAGTGAAACTAGTGAACAACTTAACCACAAATCATTCTGAAGTGGTTCAACATTCATAATCGTTTTAATTGCTGCTATTGTAGGAATTGCTTTAATCACTATTCTTCTAGCCGTATTGTTGCACAAAAAGAGAAGATAGTAACATTACATAGATATTCCTTTATGAATAAATAAAAATCACCTTAATGGTGATTTTATTTTTCGATATGTGAATATTTTCTTTCGGATTTTAATAGTGGAAAACAATTTCTACCAATATATCTTTTTCATTTTATATTTGGACCTTTTTCGTTCTTATAATCTCAAGGCAATGGTAAGAACATTAAAACAAGATAAATCAATAAAACTACCACTAATAGAATAGTTCCAATCTTAGTATGATCTGGAATGACAGCTCCACCTGTAGTTTTGTTAAGTTCAACTATCATAGCTATTAGATTGTAGATAGGAGCAAATAGTTCAAAGAAAATACATAAAGAGATAATGATAATGGCTACAATTGCACATGGAATAAATAGTTTGGATTTATTAGTTACTTCAATCTTATTCTTTTTTGTAAATCGATTCTTTAATCCTCCACAAATAGATAAAGTAATAAAAGCAAAAGCAATCACAGCATTTCAAGATGAAGATAAATCACAGAATGCATAAAGTTTTTGTACAGCAATATCAAAGTTACCAATATCTCCTGGAATATACCCTAAAGCGCCAATACAAGCAAACAATATACACATTGGTACAAAAATACAATAATTAATTCACACTCCTACTATCGGTTTATCTGGATTTAATCGGTGTTTAAATTTTCTACCTCAATTAAACAAATCATCAGTTCTAATTAAATCTTCCACAAATCTTGGTGCTCATACTGCATCACAGTTCACAATTCCAAACACCCCAAAAGAAATAATAATACTAATAATTCCATATAAAGTAGATAAGCCTTTAGACTTAAAGAATTCTTGGAATCCGAATCAAGTACCATTATCTGAACCTAACATACAAGAAACTGCAATTAATAAGTAAATAAAAGTTACTAAACTTAAACCGATTACTAAAGCTAATGGTACTTGTTTTGGTTTTTTCATTTGGGTATTAATTCCACAAGCAACATAAAAACCATCATAGGCAAAGAAAATAGCTGATAATGAGCTAAATAAACCAAATGCTGGACTAATTCCAAATAATGTTCAAGGTGGGTGTGAGGTATTACCACTAGTACCAGTAGTTTGAATTCCATCTGGTAATTTTCCATTATTCAATCCAAAAATAACAAATCCCACAATCATCGCCACAGCTAATGGAATAAATTTAATCGAAGTAATTGCTCATGATTGAATATTAGCTGCTCGAGAAGAATAACCGGAAACAAAGATAAATCATGTATCTACTAAGAAAGCACAAATGACAATTGCTCATCAAGGAACGCCACTAACATTCACACCAAACGAAGATAAACCATCTAAAATAGATTTAATTCCATATAAAGGCATAAAGAAGAAAGTTGTTGGAAAGAAAATAAAAGTCATAAAGTTTTTACAACCATAATAAATTCAACGACGATTGAAGACTTTATTTCAACCTACAAACCCTTTATCACTATTACTAGGACAACCACTATTAATTTCCATTAATGCTAAAGCCATAGCAATTACCCCTAGGGCAGCAATAATCCAAGCACTAATTGCTAAATATAAATTTTGATGAACGTTATTAAGAACAGTTCCTGATTTAAAAAAGATTCCTGCTCCAATACATGAAGAAATAACTAAAACTATCGCTGATAAAAATCCAATTTTTTT
>JAHHTI010000027.1 GCA_020024735.1 Mycoplasmataceae bacterium
TAGGTTTTTTTGATTTTTTTAGGTTTTTTTATGTATAATAAACTAGGTTTGTTTTAATAGATTGCTGATACACCAAAAAGAGTTGTCAAGTATCAGGTAACTATATGAAACACCAGATTCAACTAAAAAAGAAAGGACAACAATATGAATCAAGAATTAAGAATAAGAATGAGTTCTTATGACCAACAATTATTAGATTTATCTGTGAAAAAAATCGTAGAAATTTCTAAGAATACTGGTGCTAAGATTTCTGGACCTATTCCATTACCAACAAAGAAAGAAATCTTCACTATTCTAAGATCACCACATGTTAATAAATCTAGTCGTGAACAATTTGAAAGAAGAACTCACAAAAGATTAATCATTTTAAAGGATGTAAGTGCCCAAACCATCGATAGTCTTAAAAGATTAAATGTTCCAGTAGGAATTGAAATTAATATCAAGTTATAGTAAAGGAGGTTAATATGAAAGCGATTATTGGTACAAAAGTAGGAATGACAAATTTATTTGCTAAAAATGGTAAGTCATATGCAACAACAATCATTTATGTTGAACCAAATTTAGTATTAGGAACAAAGACTAAAGAAAAAGATGGTTTTGTAGCGACACAATTAGCATACAATGAAGTAAAAGAAAAATCAAAAAATAAACCAGACTTAGGGCAATACAAAAAAATTAATGCTACACCTAGACACATTGTAAAACAATTCAGAAATGTTGAAGGTTACAATGTTGGTGACTTAATTAAATGTGACCTATTCCAAAAAGGTGAATTTGTAGATGCTAGTGGAATTACTAAAGGTCATGGATTTACTGGTTCTATTAAAAGACATAACTTTAAAGTAGGTCCATTAGGTCACGGTGCTGGATATCCACATAGATATGTAGGTTCTATTTCAGGTGGACGTGGGGGTTCACAAGCTCAAAGAGTATTTAAAGGTACTGAATTACCAGGTCATTATGGACATGAAAATGTAACTATCCAAAATTTATTAATCTTGGATGTTATTCCAGAAAAAAACTTAATTCTTGTTAAAGGTGCTATTCCAGGTCCTAAAGATTCATATATTTTCTTAACTGAATCTAAAAAAATTCAAGGAAAGAAAACTGAAGTTATTGATTTAGTTGATTTACAAGTTAAACCACAAGAACCAAAAGTAGAAACTCCTGTAGTAGAAGCTGAAGCACCTGCTCCAGAAGTTAAAGAAGGAAGTGAGGCATAATTATGACTAATACTATTAAACTATTTGATTTAACAGGAAAATCAAAAAAGACAATTGACTTTGCTAAAGAATTAATTGTTGACAAACCTCACAAACAAGCTATGTTTGATTGTGTAATTGCTGAAAACGCTAGTCAAAGACAAGGGACTCATTCAACATTAACTAAAGGTGAAGTTAGAGGTGGTGGTAAAAAACCATGAAAACAAAAACATACAGGTAAAGCTAGAACTGGTTCAACTAGAAACCCACATTGAGTTGGTGGTGGAATTGCATTTGGTCCAAAACCTAATAGAAACTATTTAAAGAAAGTAAATGCTAAAGTAACTAAATTAGCGATGAAATCAATTTTATCTATTAGATTAAAAGATGAAGCATTATTAGGATTAGAAAATGCTATTGAAATGAAAAAGCCACATACAAAAGATGTAGCTAACTTCTTAAAAACTATGGATTTAGGTTCTAAGAAAGTTCTTTTTGTATTAAATGAATGCGATAATTTATTCCTTTCAGTTAATAATATCAAAAATGCAAATGCTAAAGTATGAAATAGAGTTTCAGTGAGAGATCTTATGTATCACAATGTGGTTATTATTCAAGAAGGATCTATTGAAAAAATGAAAGGGGTATATGCATAATGGAATTGACACAAGTAATTATTAAACCTTATCATAGTGAAAAATCTTATATTATAAGAAAGTATCAAGAAAAATCTACATTAACTTTTGTAGTTGATCGTAGAGCTACTAAACAACAAATTGAACTAGCTTTCACTAAAATCTACAATGTTAAACCAGAAAAAATTAATATTGTAAATAGAAAATCTCAAGTTGTGAGAACTGGAACATTACATCCAGGTAGATCTAGTCAAATTAAATTAGCTTACATTATTTTACCTAAGGGAATGAATGTAGCAATTACTAAGGACGAAATGGAAGAAGCAGCAAAAGCTGCTCAAGAAAACAAGGCAGAAAAATCTACAGCTAAAAAAGCTGATAAGAAAGCTGAAAAATAGGAATGTCGAAAAGCTAAAAGGAGAGCATGTATGGCAGTAAAAAGAATAAAAAATCATAGTAGTGGTGTTCGTCAAACAGTGATGATTGACTACTCATCAGTTCTAACAACTGATACCCCTGAAAAATCTTTATTAACTACTTTAAATAAGAATGCAGGTAGAAATAACCAAGGTAAGATTACCGTTAGACATCAAGGTGGAAGAGTTAAAAGAAAATACCGTATTATTGACTTTAAAAGAGATAAAGACAATAAAGTTGGTGTTATTAAAACTATTGAATATGATCCAAATAGAACTTGTTTTATTTCATTAGTATTCTATGAAGATGGAGAAAAAAGATATATTCTATCTCCTAACGGAATTAATGTTGGTGACCAAATTGTTTCTGGTAACGAAAAAATTGATATCAAGATTGGTAACTCATTACCACTTAAATTAATTCCAGAAGGGACTCTAGTTCACAATGTGGAATTATATCCTGGACACGGTGGTCAATTAGCAAGAAGTGCTGGTACTAGTATTCAAATTCTAGGTTGAGATGATACAGGAAGATTCATTGTTTGTAAAATGTCTTCTGGTGAAGTAAGAAAGATTCCTAAAGATTGTCGAGCAACTATTGGGGAAGTTTCTAATAAAGACCACAATCTTGTAAATATCGGTAAAGCTGGTAGAAATAGACACAAAGGTATTAGACCAACTGTTCGTGGTTCTGCTATGAACCCTAACGACCACCCACATGGAGGGGGTGAAGGACGTCAACCAATTGGGATGGATGCTCCTAGAACTCCATGAGGTAAAAGACATATGGGTGTTAAAACTAGAAGAGATAAAAAACCATCGACTGATTTAATTATTCGTCGTAGAGGAAAATAGGAAGGAAAGGAAATAATATATGTCAAGAAGTTCTAAAAAAGGTGCATTCGTTGAAGCAAGCTTAATGAAAAAAGTTGTTGATATGAAAAATGCTGATAAGAAAAAACCTATCAAAACTTGATCAAGAAAATCGACTATCTTTCCAGAATTTGTTGGTTTAACATTCGAAGTTCATAATGGAAAAACTTTCATCAAGGTTTTTGTAACAGAAGATATGGTAGGACACAAATTAGGAGAATTTTCTCCAACTCGTATGTTTAAAACTCATACTGAACAAAGAGCGAAAGATTAAGGAGGGGCTAATTTATGGTAAACAAAGTAATTCAAAGAAATATCCATATTTCTCACAGAAAAGCACAATTAGTTTGTGATTTAATTAGAAATAAACCAGTAAAAGAAGCCATTGTAATTTTAAAGAATACAGATAAGAAATTTGCTCCTATTTGTTTAAAATTATTAAATTCTGCAATCGCTAACGCTACTAACAACCATGCAATGAATGCTGAAAAACTTTATGTTTACAACATTTTTGCAAACCAAGGTCCAACTTGAAAGCGAACAATGCCTAGAGCGAGAGGTTCTGCTGATGTAATGTTTAAAAGAACTACTCACTTAGAAATCCATTTAAGTGATAACCCTAAGGAAAGAGAACTTGAACTTGAAGCAATCAAAGCAAGAAAGTCTAAAGGTAAAAAACCTGTTAAAAAACCAGAACCAAAACCTGAACCTAAACCAGCTCCAAAACCTACTCCAAAACCAAAACCAAATGATATTCCTGTAGGACAAAAACATCAAGTTGTAACAGTTAAAGAATTCGAAGCTTACGATTATGACAAGAGAAGAAAAGAATGACATAAAAAAGCCGGTTACAACGATGTTCAAGAAGTATGTTCTATCTGTCACGATGATGATAACTGAACTTCAATTAAATTAGAAAACGGTAAACATATTTGTTATTTCTGTTGAATTAGAAAACCAGAAAATCAAAAAAAGTTCGAAGAACAACAAAAACAACAAGGAGATAAATAATGGGACAAAAAGTTAATTCAAATGGTTTAAGATACGGAGTATATAAAAATTGACAATCTCGTTGAGTAGCAGCTGATGATGCACAAATGGGAAAATGATTAGTTGAAGATGATAAGATTAGATCATTATTATTATCTAAATATAAAGATGCAACAATTAGTAATTGTGAAATCGAAAGACAAAAAGATACTATTACATTATTTGTTCATGCAGCTCAACCAGTTGTTTTATTAGAAGAAAATGGAAATGTAAAGAAAACTTTAATCCATGATGTAAATCTAATTGTTGGTAAAAAAGTAAAAGTAACTATTAATGTAGTGATGATTCCTAACCCAGGAGTTTCTGCAAGACTAATTGCTCGAGAAATCGCTGATGCAATTGAAAAGAGAGTTTCTTTTAGAGTAGCTCAAAAATTAGGTTTAAAGAAAGCTATGAAAGCAGGAGCATTAGGAGTTAAGACTCACGTTTCTGGAAGATTAGGTGGAGTAGAAATGGCAAGAGCTGAAGGATATTCAGAAGGTGTAATTCCATTATCAACTCTAAGAGCTGATTTAGATTATGCTTTAGAAGAAGCACACACTACTTATGGAATTATTGGTGTTAAGGTTTGAATTAATAGAGGAACTATTTTTAAAAGAGGAGAAGTTTCTAAAGTTGTCCTAGAAGCACCTACAGTATCACAAAGAAGTTATGCAAAAGCTAATAGCGAAGGCAGTAAGGAGTAGTTATTTATGATGCAACCAAAAAGAACAAAATATCGTAAATTCCATAAAATTAGTTACGAAGGAAAAGCAAAAGGTAATGTTAAAGTAGACTTCGGTGAATATGGTTTAATGGCTTGTGAAGGTGCTTGATTAGATACTAAACAAATTGAAGCATCACGGGTAGCAATTTCTAAGAGATTAGGAAAAACCGGAAAAATGTGAATTAGAATCTTCCCACATACTTCAATGACTAAGAAACCTCTAGAAGTTCGTATGGGGTCTGGAAAAGGTTCACCTGATAAGTGAGTAGCTGTGGTTAAAGAAGGAACTATCATGTTTGAAGTTGCTGGAATCGGTGAAGAACTTTCAAAAAATGCTTTAAGAGCAGCTGGAAACAAATTACCAATTAAATGAAAGATTGTAAAGAAGGAGGCTTAATCAATGGCAAGTAGTATGACAAAAGATTTAAGACAAAAGACTACTGAAGAATTGGCTGACTTGGTTGTTAAAATGAAAGAACAATTATTACAAATCAGATTCAGTGTCGCTAATGGAGAAGCTGAAAAATTACATACAGCTAATCAAATTAGAAAAACAATTGCAAGAGCATTAACCATCATTAATGAAAGAAAAGCAGATACATTGAATAATTCAACAAACAAAACAACTAGCAAAAAAGGAGCAAATAAATAATGGAAGCACTAAATAGAAATCGTAGAAAAGTTTTAATTGGAGTTGTGACTTCTGATAAGATGCAAAAAACTATCACAGTGCATGTTGAAAGAAAATCAAAACATCCATTATATAAAAAGCTAGTTATTACTAATAAAAAGTATCATGCTCATGATGAAAAAGAAGAAGCAAAAGTTGGTGATAAGGTTGAAATTGTTGAATGTAGACCATTATCAAAAACTAAAACATGAAGACTATCTAGAATAGTAGAAAAAGCAAAATAGTCGCAACAATCATAGGAAAGGAGAAAATAATATGGTTCAATTAATGTCAAGATTAAAAGTAGCTGACAATACCGGAGCAAAAGAAGTCGGTGTTATCAAAGTTCTTGGTGGTACTAACAGAAGATATGCTTATATCGGCGATGTAATGGTAGTTTCTGTTAAGAAATGTACACCAGGAGGTTCAATTACTAAGGGTCAAATTTTTAAAGCAGTTTTAGTAAGATCAAAACATGGTGTAAAAAGATCTTCAGGTGCAGTTTTAAATTTCAATGAAAATGCTTGTGTTTTAATTAAAGATGATAAAAACCCAATTGGTTCAAGAATCTTTGGTCCAGTTGCTAGAGAATTAAGGGATAAGAACTATGCAAAAATAGTTTCCCTTGCCCCAGAAGTGTTATAGGAGTTAATATGAATAGAATTATTAAAGGTGATAGAGTAAAAGTTATATCTGGAAAACACAAGGGATCTGAAGGAGTAGTTTTAACAGTTTATCCTAAAGAAGGAACTGCTCTTGTAGAAGGTATTAATAGAGTTAAAAAACACAAGAAAGCTTCTGCTGACCAAGAACAAGGTGGAATTATTGAAATTGAAGCACCAATTAAATTATGTAAATTAGCTTTAATTGATCCTAAGAAAAAAGGTGCGACTACCAAAATTAAATATACCATTGGTAAAGATAAGAAAAAAGTTAGAGTAGCAAAAAAATCAGGCGCTGAATTCACAGCTAAATAAGGAGAGCAAAGATGACACAAATTCAAGAAAAATATAAAAAAGAAATTGTCAATGAATTGAAACAAGAATTTAATTTAGCAAACATTCACTTAGTTCCTAAATTAGAAAAAATTGTAATCAATGCCGGTGTTGGTGATGCTGCTCAAGATTCTAAAAATTTAGATGCAGTTTTAAATGAACTAGAATTAATTACAGGGCAAAAGCCAGTAATTACTAGAGCAAAAAAATCAATTGCTACTTATAAAGTTAGAGAAGGCCAAGGAATTGGTGCTAAAGTTACTTTACGTGATGAAAAGATGTGAAACTTTATTGAACTATTATTTAATGTTGCTCTTCCAAGAGTAAGAGACTTCAAAGGATTACCACGTACTTCTTTAGATGGTAGAGGTAACTACACTATTGGTATTAAAGAACAAATTATTTTCCCACAAGTTATTTATGATAATGTAAAAAGAATTAGAGGTTATGATATTACTTTTGTAACTTCTACAAATAGTGATGAAATGGCTTTAGCACTATTAACAAAATTGGGTGCACCAATTAGAAAGGCAAGATAGTATGGCAAAAAAATCATTAAGAGAAAAACAACAAAAACACCAAAAGTATGCTGTAAGAAATTATACAAGATGTCAAAGATGTGGTAGAACTCATGCAGTTTTAAGAAAATTCGGAATTTGCCGTTTATGTTTTAGAGATTTAGCTTACAAGGGTGCAATCCCTGGTGTTAAGAAAGCATCATGATAGAGGAGG
Organism: Mycoplasmataceae bacterium; assembly: GCA_020024735.1. Lineage (GTDB taxonomy): Bacteria > Bacillota_I > Bacilli_A > Mycoplasmatales > Mycoplasmoidaceae > Mycoplasma_L. The sequence continues at coordinate 7,280 of JAHHTI010000027.1, forward strand.
AGTAGAAATATGCATATAGATCCAATCGCAGAATTATTAACAAAAATTAAAAATGCAAAGAAAGTCTACAAGCCTTCAGTGACTGTACAATTTTCTAATTACAAAGAAGCTATTTTAAAAGTTTTAAAAGAAGAAGGTTTTATTAAAGACTACGAAGTTATTAAAGCCGAAAACAATAAGTCATTTATCGAAGTTCAATTAAAATACAAAAACAAAGCTTCAGCTATCCATGGTATGAGACAAATTTCTAAACCAGGTTTAAGAATTTATTCAGAATCTAAAAAAGTGCCTAAAGTACTTAATGGTTTAGGAATTGCTTTAATTTCTACTTCTAAAGGAATTATGACTGACAAGCAAGCAAGAAAGGAAAATGTAGGTGGTGAAATTATCGCCTATGTTTGATAAGGAGTGTAAATATGTCTAGAATCGGAAATCGTGTATTAACAATTCCTAGTGGAGTAACTCTAGAAATCCAATCTAATCAAATTAAAGTTAGTGGAAACAATGAAACTATTTTAGTAGCTTATGATCCTAAAATTATTGGTATTGAACAAAAAGACAATCAAATTTCAGTTACCAGAAAAAATGAATTAAAAGAAACTAAAATGTTACATGGGACAGTGAATGCTAATTTAAACAACGCTTTAATTGGATTAACTAAAGGATTTGAAAAAACACTAATATTAAAAGGTGTTGGTTACAAAGCAAAGGTTGAAGGTAATAAATTAAGTATGACTTTAGGATTTTCTCATCCAGTAATTCTTGAAATTCCTAAAAACATTAAAGTAGAAACTCCTAGTGCTACTGAAATTAAATTAAAAAGTTCTTCTAAGGAAGCTGTTGGTCAATTCTGTGCAATCATTAGAGCATACCGTATGCCAGAACCATATAAAGGTAAAGGGGTTTTATTTGATGGTGAAAAGATCATCAGAAAAGCTGGAAAGACTGCTGATAAGAAATAAGGGGTAATGTATGAAGAAAATTAATGTAAATAGAAATCTAAAGAAAAGTATTAGACAACATAGAAACTTCAAAAAGTTAAAAATGTTGGATAATGGCAAACCAAGATTGTTAGTGAAAAAGACTAATGCTCATATTTTTGTACAATTAATTGATTTACAAAATTCTAAAACACTTGCATCAAGTTCATCAGTACAATTAAAATTACCTAATGGAAATAAAGAAAATGCTAAAAAAGTTGGTACCGATATTGCTAACAAAGTGCTTAAACTTGGTATTAAAGAAGTTTCCTTTGATAGAGGTGGTTCAAAATACCATGGTAGAGTGCTTGAATTAGCAAACGCTGCTAGAGCAGCTGGATTAAAATTCTAGGAGATTGGAGTAAGATATGGATAAAGAAAACTTAATGATTAAAGAACAACAATTAGAAGACGAAGTAATTAGTGAAGCAACTAATGTTGTTGAAGAAAATGAAAACAAAGAAATTGAAGATCACTCAGTAGTTAAAGAAGAAACTAAAAGAATTAAATCTACTAACCGTAGACCAATGGCTGCTAAGAAAGACTTATTTGAAAAAAGAGTTGTACAAATCAAAAGAATTTCAAAAACTACTAAGGGTGGTAGAAACATGAGATTCTCAGCATTAGTAGTGATTGGTGATAAGAATGGTAGAGTAGGATTTGGAATGGGAAAATCAATCGAAGTTCCAGATGCAATTAAAAAAGCAGTTAAAAATGCTAACAATAATATCTTCAATTTAAAAATCAACAAAAAAGGTACTGTTTATCATGAAAATATCGGACACGATGGTGCTGGTAGAATCTTAGTAAAACCTGCTCCATTAGGAACTGGAATTATTGCTGGTGGTTCTGTACGGGCTGTCGTAGAATTAGCAGGATACCATGATATCTATACTAAATGTTTAGGATCTAATACTCCAATCAATGTTATTAGAGCTACTATCGATGCTTTAGTTAACCAATATGATCCTAGAGATATTGCAAAATTAAGAGATAAGAAACTATCAGATTTATAGGATAAAGAGGAGGCAATTATATGGAATTACATAATTTAAAATCAACACCAGGTGCAAGAAACCACAAAAAGAAAATTGTTGGTCGTGGTCACGGTTCAGGGATGGGAAAAACATCTACTCGTGGTCAAGATGGACAAAAAGCAAGAAAATCTGGTCATACTAGATTAGCATTTGAAGGGGGACAAACTCCTTTATATCGTCGTTTACCAAAAGTTGGTTTCAACAATGCTGAGTTTGCTAACAATTTCAATGTGATTACATTAAAGAATTTGGAAAAATATGCAAGCGAAAAAGAAATCACTTTAGAATTACTAGTACAAAAGGGAGAATTTCCTAAAAATAAACTTCCTTTAAAAGTAATCGGTAACACTAAAGTATCTAAAGGTTTAGTGATTAAAGCTCACAAATTTTCACAAGGTGCTTTGAAAGCAATTGAAGATTCTCAAGCAAAAGCTGTTATTTTATAGTAAAATAAGTAAATAATATGCAATATGTAGCGAAAAACAAAAATGATGTTTTATTTTTAAAACAAGTTAAAAGGATTTTTACTTCAAAAACCGTTTTAACCTCACTTTTTGTCACGCTATTCATCTTAATTTTATTTGATTTTCTATCAAAAATTCCAATGCCTTATTTAAAAACTCCTGATGTTTCTCAATTAGGATCAGGAACACAAACTTTTTTATCAATGCTTAACTTACTAGGTGGGGGTGGTTTAAAAAACCTATCCATCTTTGCGACTGGTATCTCTCCATATATTACTACGCAAATTATTATTCAATTATTATCTTCGGATGTTATTCCTCCTTTAGCCCGGTTAACGAAGAGCGGGGAAAAAGGAAAGAAGAAGATTTCCATGATTACAAAGATTGCGACTTTGCCTTTTACCATTGTTCAAGCTTATTCAATTATTGCCATTTATCAATCATCAGGAGTAAGTTTCAATGGTCCTGAAGGTCAAGAAATTAGCGGTTTTTACCAATTCTTCTATATTACATTAATGTGTGCAGGGACATATATTGCCATTTTCTTTTCTGATATTCTAACTAAGAAAGGTTTAGGAAACGGAGTAACTAACCTAATTCTTGCCGGAATCGTTTCTCAATTATTTGGAAACTTTACTCTAGTGAAAACTAGTATTGATAATCATATAACTAATTCTTTACACCAAGTGATTGCTTTTGTGTTTTATATGATTTTTTATTTCTTGATTTTATGAACTGTTACTTTCATTTCATTATCAACTAGAAAAATTCCAATTCAACAAACAGGACAATCTCTTATTAAAGAAGGTGATGATTTACCTTACTTACCATTTAAATTAAATACAGCAGGGGTAATTCCAGTTATTTTTGCTTCTTCCTTAATTACCTTACCATTAACCATTGCAGAAATTGTAAGATCTTCTTATACTAATGGTGGTGGAGAACAAAACTGATTCTATATCTTTGCAAATGCCGTATTTAATTTCAATCAAATTGGTGGAATTATTAATTATATGTTCTTAATTATCCTTTTCACCTTCTTCTATTCTAACATCCAACTTAACCCTAACCGAATTTCAACAGACTTTATGAAATCAGGAAGATTTATTCTTGGGGTAAAAATTGGGACTACAACTGAAAAATATATTTCCAAAGTGCTCTATCGTTTAAATTGAATTGGAGGACCTTTCCTTGCGATTGTAACTGCCTTACCATATATTGTTTCTTATGCATCTGGAGGAATTATTCCTTCTGTAGCTTCACTTGGGGGAACAGGTATCATCATTATGGTTAGTGCATCGATTGATTTATGAGATTCAATTGCCTCTGCTTCAACTACTTCTTCATATACTATTAGAAGAAGAAAGATTCAAAGCTTTGATGAAACTAATATTTATATGGAAAATGCAACTCAAAAAGATGGTGGAGTTTCTACAGCTAATAAAGATAAGGACTTATTATGATAGATAAAAATAAAAAAATGAAGATTATTCTTTTAGGAGCTCCTGGTTCAGGGAAAGGGACAGTTTCTTCATTATTGTTAAATAATTATAAATTAGAACACATTTCTACTGGTAATTTATTCCGTGCGGAAGTACAAAACAACGGACCTTTAGCTTCGAAGATTAAAGAACTAATGGTTAATGGGCAATTAATTCCGGATGACATTACAAATAAATTAGCTTCCAATGCTATCTTAAAAGCTTTTGAACAAGCTGATGGATTTATTCTTGATGGTTATCCAAGAACTATGGCACAAGCTGAATTCTTAACTAAAATCTGTGATATTGATAAAGTGTTCTATTTAAATATTGCGCCTGATTTATTAGTGAAGAGAATTGTTGGTAGAAGAATTTGTTTAGATTGTGGTAAAAACTATAATATCTATTTTTCTAAACCACTTCAAGACGGTATTTGTGATCAATGTCATTTACCATTATCACAAAGAAAAGACGACAATGAAGAAACACTTGTTTCACGAATTGCTGAATATGAAACTAAAACTGCTCCACTAGTAGACTTTTATCAAAAAACCGGTAAACTAATTAATATTGATGCTACTCAAGATATTGAAACTGTTTATCAACAAATTGCAAGTGAGTTAGAAAAATAATGAGTACTTTAATTAAAAGTGAAGACGATATCAAAAAAATTAAACAAGCCGCTGCTATTTGAAAAGAAACTCGTACTGTTTTAACTAACTTTGTGAAAGTAGGCGTGAGTCTTAAAGAAATCGATACATTAGCTAAACAAACTATTGAAAAATTAGGAGGAACACCCGCTTTTTATGGCTATGGTGATTTCCCAAGTAATATTTGTTTATCTGTCAATGAAATCTTAATTCACGGCATTGCGACTGATTATGTTTTAAAGGATGGAGATTTAATTACTCTAGATGTAGGAGTTTTATACGAAGGTCATTATTGCGATGCTGCCTACACAATTATTGTTGGTGAAGCTTCCTATGAAGCAACTCACATTAATGAAGTGTGTTATGAAAGTTTAATGAGAGCTATTAATATTATTCAACCTAATGTGACAACTAATAATGATATTGCTGAAACTATTCAAGATTACGTTGAAAGTCAAGGTTATGAAGTGGTAAGAGATTTCACTGGTCATGGATGTGGAAATAAACTTCACGAAGACCCTACCATTTCTAATTACCGTTGTAATTGATTTAGAAAAGCTACCTTAGTACCAGGAATGGTAATTTGTATTGAACCCATGATTATGACTGAAAGTCACAAATATGTCATTGATAAGACTAATAATTGATCAGTGATTGCTAAAAATAAAAAACTTACTTGTCATTGAGAACATATGCTTTTAATCACTGATAAAGGTGTGGAAGTCTTAACTGCTTAAACTT
>JAHHTI010000028.1 GCA_020024735.1 Mycoplasmataceae bacterium
AAGGTTTTAATTGATTTGCTTTATTATCATTATTATTACCAATTATCTTGTTTATTGTCTTCATTTGATTCTTTTCAAGAATGTCAAAAATGCAAGGTGGTGGTCAAGAATCTATCTTTGGTATTGGTAAATCTGGAGCTACCATTGCTAAATCTAATGTAAGATTCTCAGATGTGGCTGGAATTGCTGAAGAAAAGAATGAATTAATTGAAATCGTAGACTACTTGAAGAACCCTGCTAAATATGCTGCTATGGGTGCAAGAACACCAAGAGGGGTAATGTTATATGGTCCTCCAGGAACAGGAAAAACTTTATTAGCTAAAGCAACTGCTGGTGAAGCTGATGTTAACTTCTTCCAAATTTCAGGATCTCAATTTGAAGATATGTTAGTTGGGGTAGGAGCTAAAAGAGTAAGAGACTTATTCCAAAAAGCAAGAAAATCTGCTCCAGCAATTATTTTCATTGATGAAATTGATTCAGTTGCTTCAAAAAGAGGAAAGAATGAATTTGGTGGAGGATTAGCTGACCAAACTATCAACCAATTATTAGCTGAAATGGATGGATTTAACACTTCTACTGGAATTGTGGTGATGGCTGCAACTAATAGACTTGATGTTTTAGATGAAGCAATTTTAAGACCAGGAAGATTTGATAGACATATCCAAGTAAATTTACCTGATATTAAAGAAAGAGAAGCTATTTTAAAGATTCACGCAAGAAATAAGAATATTTCTAAAAAAGTTAACCTATATGATATTGCTCGTCGTACTCCAGGTTTTTCCGGTGCACAATTGGAAAATGTTTTAAATGAAGCTACCTTATTAGCTGTAAGAGAAAACAAGAATGTTATTTCTGAAAATCACATTGATGAAGCGATTGACAGAGTAATTGCTGGTCCTGCAAAGAAAACAAAAGTAATTTCTGAACACGAAAAGAAATTAGTATCTTATCACGAAGCTGGTCACGCTTTAGTGGGATTACATACTCCAGGTACTGATGTGGTTCAAAAGATTACTATTATCCCAAGAGGTTCAGCTGGTGGATATACAATGCAAACTCCTGCCGATGCTGAAATTAATATCCATAAAAAATCTGATTTATTAAACAATATTAGAATGACTTTAGGGGGAAGAGCAGCAGAAGAAGTTATCTATGGTAAAGATGCAATTACAACTGGTGCTTCTAATGACTTATATAAAGTAACTAACATTGTTAGAGCAATGGTAACTCAATTAGGAATGAGTAGTGTTGGTTTAACACAATTCTTCCCAAGTGAAGGAACTATCAACCCTTACCAAACTAAATTATATTCAGATGAAGTAGCTAAACAAATTGATGATGAAATTGAAAAAATCATTCAAACTGAATACAAAAAAGCTAAGGATATCATTACTAAGAATAAAAAAGAATTAGAATTAATTGTGGAAACTTTACTAGTTTTAGAAACTATCTTAAAAGATCAAATTGATTACATTCATGAAAACTTAAAACTTCCTAAAGAAGTCTTAGAAATCAAAGCACAAAAGAAACAACAAGAAGAAAAATCTGAAAAGGAAAAACTAGCGGAGTCTAAAGATGAAGAAAAATAAAAACCGTTATGTTTATTACGTTATCATTACTAATGATAGAAAAAATTCTCATTCTGCGAAAAAAGCTATCACATCTTGTATCAAAAAAATTAAAAAAATCTCGAAACTTTCAAGACAAGAATTAGTCTATCAAAAAGGACGTATCCATTCATTACAATATGTGCATAACTTTATCGTTGTAACTAAGAAAAGTATTGAACATGCAGTGGTATGAAAGGAAATGGCAAAGATGAAGAATGTCAACCATGTAGACATCAAATTTGTCGATAACAATGATCGTCAAAAATAAACATAGTACTCCTAAAGTTGTATATCGAAAAAAGCCATGAAAAATTGCTTGCATGGTTATCATACCTTGCTTAATTTTAGGTGGAATAGGTGGAGTTACCTACTATGGTATCCAAGAAACTGAAAGAAATCGTATTCGTTACCATATTGTGCTTAATTCTATTCCTGCTTGTCATCAATATAAAAATATGGAAACAGTTAACTTGACCAATGATATTTTAAAAAATATTATTGCCCATAGTTTTAGTTATTATAACAAGTTTGAAGTTGATACTTCCAAAACTTTTAATACCAAAATTTTAGATGCTACTTCTAATGCTAGTATCGGAATGGTAAATGTAAGTACCTTTTTGACTTTAAAAAATGGCAGAACCATTAATGGCGAATTCCAAATTAGTGGTTTTAAACCACAACCACGTCCTCAAGTCTTAAATAATACCATCGATGCTACCAAGACAATGCTAGCAGAAATTTTACCCACAGAATTAGTTGATTCTTCTAATCCGCAAAAATTTGATATTGCTAGTAAAGGTTATAAAATTTTAAAACAATTCCTTTTTAATGCGTTACCTGATAAACCTAAAGAATTAACCATTGATGAATTTAATATTGAAATTCAACCTTTTCTTTCAGATAACCCCTCTTCTTCATATAGTTCATGAGATGGCTATATGTATGTGAAGTATTGATTAAATAAAGAACAATATAAATATCCAGTTTTTAGCAATATTGTCCGTGTTAATGGGTTTAAAAAATATAATTTAGTAACCTTAACTCCTAATGCAGCGGGTGAAATTATTATTAATGCTCCTGCTACTTATAGTAATAGTATGGCGAGTGAAGTAGGAGATAACAACTTAGAAGTGAGAACTATTATTGCCAATTACTTAAAAAGTAAGCAACCTGATGTTATTCCATTAGGGCCCGATGATATCAATGTTAACATTACCAATATTGATAATAACAATGGACAAATTGTGATTCGTAATTTACAGGTTAATAAATTTAACCCACCATTAACTTATACCAATGTATTTTTAAGAGGCTTTAAGATTGAACGACCAATTCTTAATAATAGTAAAATTCAATTAAGTCCATCGGATAATTATTCTAAGCTTTCTGCTAGTGATGTTAACTATAACGACTTACAAAGTATTATATATAAGAACTTAATTATTCCTCGGGGTTTAAAATTATCTCCCACTGACTTATCATTATCTAAAATTGAAACCAATAACATTGATGGTGTGGTTAAACTACATGTGACTATTCCAGCATATGTGGTACAACCTTTTGATAAAGATGTTACCATTACCTCTTTTGCTATTAAAAGACCTGACCCCATTGTTCCGACTGAACAAAAAGTTTCTAGTCAATATGCTGATTACAAGCCTTCATTGTTAACTAATGATACCTTAAAGAGAATAGTTTTCCAAATTATCAAAAATAAACCTTCTGACTTACAAGTTAATGACATTGAAATTACTTCTAAAACTCCTAATGATGCGGAAGGAAAAATTACTGTTACTGGTTATATTCCTAAATACCAAAGTCGTGATCCTTATAATTTCACTATCGACATTGTTGGTTTTAAAAAATAATGAAAAATAAAAGGGATTAGTTATATAATAATTAATTATGAAAAGAATCTTTAGTGTCTTTCAAAAAAAAGAATGAATTTTATCTATAGGTGCGATTTTACTAATTTTAATTGGTGCTATTTTTGATATTCTTTCTCCATATTTCTTTTCACATGCAATGAATAATATTGCTGCTCAATTTGAAGGGATTAAAGAAGCTATCAAGGATGGTATAATGCCAATCCCCAAAGTAGAATGACAACCTAGTTTAATTCTTTATTTTTCATTAATGATTTTGTTCCCTTTCTTAACCATTGCTTGTACTATTTCATCAATTTTCTTAGCTACAAGAGCTTCTGTTACTGTGACTACTAGAGTAAGACAATCTTTTTATGAAAAATCATTATACTTATCTTCTTTAGAATTAGACCGTATTACTGGTTCTTCGATTGTTACTAGAGCTACTATGGATACCCAACAAATCCTTTCTTTTTTAATTATGTTCTTCTCTACCTTTGTAAAATCAATTTCATTGATTATTGGTGGATTAACATTATCACTAGTACAATTAGCTCAATTTGATGGGACTAGTAATATTTGATATTTAGCTTTTGTTTATCTATTATTCCCAATTCTTGCAGTTAGTGTTGGTTTATTAGTGAGAAAGGGTATTCCTTTATTTAAAAAAACTCGATATGCAATTGATGATAACAATACCATTATGCAAGAAAATATTATGGGAAATCGATTGGTAAGAGCTTTCAATATGCAAGAAGCTCAAAGTGTGAGATATGAAAGAGGAAATGTTTCATTAAGAGATAGATCAATTAAATCAGATAACATCTTTGTTGTGATTAGCCCTATCATTGGTTTAATTATGAATATTTCAACCATTATGATTTTTATGTTTTCTGGATTGTATTCTAAAAATGCCGGAACTTCTCCAGAAGAAATTAAAGCCACTACTAGTCTAGTAGGAATTGTACAAGCTTTCATTCAATACTTCTTACAAATGCTAGTTGGATTAAGTTTACTAGGAATGGTAATGATGGTTTATGGAAGAGCTCGTGCAAGTGCTGGTAGAGTTTATGAAGTAATTGATAGTAAAAATCCCATTGTTTCAGGAACTGTTGATAAAAAAATCGAAAATGGAAGTATTGAATTTAAGAATGTTAATTTTAAATATAATGAAGATGATGCTAAATATGTATTAAACAATATCAACTTTAAAGCGGAAAAAGGCCAAACAGTAGGTATCTTAGGACAAACAGGTTCAGGAAAAACTTCTTTAGTTAATCTTCTTTTAAGATTATATGATACCAGTGAAGGAGACATTTTAATTGATGATGTTAATATTAAAGATTACCAATTAAAAAACCTAAGAGCTGGCATTACAATGGCAATGCAAGAAAAAGTATTAATTCGGGGAACTGTTAGAAGTAATATTTTAATTGGTAATCAAAACGCTAGTGAAGAAGAAATCATTAGAGCTGCTAAAGATGCCCAAGCTTATGAATTTATTAATAAATTGCCAGATAAGTTCGATGCACCGGTTGAACAAAAAGGAAAAAATTTCTCTGGTGGTCAACAACAAAGAATTTCCATTGCAAGAGCGTTAATTAAAAAATCTAAAATCCTTGTCTTTGATGATTCTACTTCTGCGCTTGATAATATGACTGAAACCAAATTATTAAGTACTTTAAAAGATAAATACGCAGACCAAACCAAAATTATTATTTCCCAAAAAGTAAGAACTGTTAAAAATGCTGATATCATTCTTGTGTTAAAAAATGGTCAAGTAGCAGAAGAAGGGCAACACCAAGACTTATTAAAGAAAAAAGGTTTATATTACTCTATTTATGAATCACAAGAAAGTAGTATGGAAAAATAAGGAGGAAAATAGCATAAAACAAAAGGTAATTAAAAAATAAAGAGTAAGAGTAAAATATTTAATTATACAATATTAAGGATGGTATCTATTAAGCAATAATGTTACTATCGAGTTAATTAAAGCATAAAAAATATATTTATAAGGAGAAAAAAATATGATGCAAGAAGTTTTAGAAAAATACCAAGCTAACTTAAAGTGTTTCAAAAAATACTTTAAAAATACTAAATTAGAACCAAGAGAAATTAGCATTATTGCAGCTGTTGAAGCTTGTGAATGTGCAACATTAATCTTAATTGAAAATATGTGTGGAGCTGATCAAACTTACCGTTTACAAACATTAATTGATCGTCAATTTATTGAAACTAAATGTATTGAAGGTAGATATTTCTACTACCTAACTCAACACGCAATTTTCTATATTGAAAATAGTCCTTACAATTTAGCTACAGTTATCTAATTGTAAATGATATTTATCTAAAATTACCCATATCAAGGAAGGAGGCTAAATGCACAAATTAGTTAATACTTTTAAAGAGTCTAAAAGAATATTTAAAAAAAGATTACACGAATTTAATTTGACAGAAATTCAATCTGATTTGTTAGCTGCTATCTACTTCTACGATAACTCTACCTTTACATCGCTTTCCTCACTATTTAGCAATGATATCACTAGTGATTTACAAGCGTTGATAGAAAAAAACCTTTTGAATGCTACTTATGATGAAGCTATCGAAGCTTCTATTTATACTATTAGTGAAAACTGTCGTTATCTTTTATTAAAACACGAAGTGGAACTTAAAAAAATTAATGATGCCTTAGATACCCCACCTCAAAAGGTACATGTGTGAAAGTCTATTGCTACTATCATCCATTATATTTATGCGGAAAAGCAAAACCGTCCTCGTGTTTGATGAGCGTTACTTTTTTCTGTTGTTTCAGCCATTTGTCTAGCGCTTTCTTTATTTTCGATGCAAGATTTAACTGAAACCTTGAGTTTATTAGCTGGTGATCATTCAACAAAAGTAGTTAATCGCTTCTTTACTAACCTTGGTTTTTTAGCTGGTTTTTATGCTTTACAAACGTTATTCATATTTCTACAAAATTTCTTTTTTGTGAAAATATCAGAAAATATGGGTTTTGGAATAAGAAAAGAATTATTCCATAAAATTCAAGTTTTACCTTTCTCTTATATTGATAAAAAATCAGTTGGTTCAATAATGTCATTATTTACTAATGATGTGGATACTGTCATTTTTACCATTGTTCAAAATGCAGCTACGATTGTCAATGCCTTTTTAAGTGTTATTGCAATGATGATTGTCATGATTCTTTTAAATTATGTTTTAGCGGCCATTGTTATTGTGATGACATTTGGAATGTTATCAATTATTTTCATCTTTATTAGAAAGTCACAACCCCATTTTATGGATCAACAAAATAAATTAGCTGAATTAAATGGGGATGTTCTTGAAGCGATGAATGTTCATAAAATGATTACTATTTTTGATTACCAAGAACCAATGAGTGAAACATTTAAAACAAAAAATAAATCTTTAGCTAAATCTTCCTATTTCTCACAATTGATTTCTGGAGTAATTTATCCATATAATAACTTTGTTACTAACTTTATTATTGGTATTGTTTCATTAGTTTTAACTGCGATTATTATTGGTGATGCTAACTTTTTATCATTAACTTCGCCTATTAATGCTAACCCTATTTCAATTATGTTCTTATTTATTATTGTGGTGAGACAATTCACTACTCCTATTTCTAACTTCTTCTTTACCTTAAATTCTTTACAATTAACCTTTGCAGCGGTTGATAGAGTTAATTGTTTATTAAATGAAGAAAACGAATCTTCTGATGCTAATAAAGCTCATTTAGATGTTAAGAATGCTGAAATTGAATTTAAAAATGTATGTTTTAAATATGATAAGAATGGCAAAGATATTATCAAGGATTTAAACCTAACTCTAAAACCTAATACAGTTAATGCTATTGCAGGTCCAACAGGTTCAGGAAAGACTACTATTATTTCTTTATTAACAAGATTCTATGAAATTAATAGTGGACAAATCTTAGTGGATGGAAAAGATATTTCCAAAGTCACCAGAGATTCATTACGAAATAATATTTCTATTGTTTTACAAGATTCTTTCTTATTCTCAACCACTATTTTAGAAAATATTCGTTGTGGCCATCCGGAAGCCACCCGTGAAGATGTTATTAAAGCAGCGAAACTTTCTAATGCTCACAACTTTATTATGCGTCTTCCTCAAGGTTATGATACTATGATTAATGATGGAGCTGAATTAATCTCTGAAGGGGAAAAGCAATTAATTTCTATTGCTCGTGCTTTCTTATCAAAATCAAAAATTATTATATTTGATGAAGCTACATCTTATGTTGATACCAAAACTGAAAAAGAAATTCAAGAAGCAATGATGAAGCTAATGAAAAACCGTACTGCCATCTTAATTGCCCACCGTTTATCAACCATTCGTGATGCGCATCAAATAGCCATTATCAAAGATGGGGTATTGATTGAAAAAGGTAACCACCATAGTTTAATGAAGGAAAAAGGATTCTATTATCGCTTAAATAATTCTGCTGACGCTGATATGGATATTAAAAATTAGCGTGCTATAATTTGATATATGTCTACTATTCCTGCTACTCGTACTGAATATTGAAAAGAATATCGTCAAAAAATTATTGAGCAATCAAGAAAATTAGAAAATCCCTTAGACAATAAAGCAATTGCTAAAATTATTAAAGAAATTAAAGCTATTAACCCTGCCATCTTAGCTGATTTTAAATATCATCAATTCTATGTTCCTGAACTGACTTGTACGAAGTCACACGAACCATACTATTTTAATTCCATTATCTTTAAAATTGATAATTTGAATGAAGATACCATTAAAAAGATTGATACTGAAATTAAATTAGCTAATACTTCAATTGTGAATAATGATTTTGAAATTGATCATAGCACCGGATTAGTATCCTTACCATCCATTGATAAATCTAACTCATTGACTTATTTAAGTCAAATTGAAGATGAAATTCAATCCATTGAAAATAAGATTCAACACTTTCCTGAAGAATCTAAGATTCACTTACAAAAATTAAATGATGTGGTAAACAATAAAATTAAAGAACAAAAAGTTGAACCTTTAAGAACGATTGATTTTGGTGATTTAAATAATCCTGAACCATCTAAGAATAAAAATAAAATTTTTTATTGAACATGATTAGGTTTGTTAGCAGGTTCTTTTGCTTTAGTATTAGTTTTTATTATCTTATTATTAGTTATCTAAGGTACTAACATTTTCTTCTTTATCATCAGAGTGGTTAAAAATCGAAGGGATTCAACGACGAGAATCTGGTAATTGATAATAATTATTACCTTTCCCATCATGATAGGCTAAATAGCCTTCTTTTGTAGTGTAAATAATATTAGAAGGATATTGCTTAGGTTCAAATGTAATGAAGTCTTCATTGGTTAACTGTTCTTGTTCTTTAATAGCTTTGACATATTGTTTGGCATTTTCGATAGAAGCTTGTAAAGTTTCGGTTTGATATTGCATATAATAAGCAACTTCTTCGGCACTCATAATTTGGGTAGATAAATTACACAAGGAATCATTTTGCTTTTGTAATCGTGCAGCTTCTTTAGTTGCTCTTTCATCAATTTGTTTAGCGAATTTTTGGTAAAAAGCTTCTTTGATATCATCGGCTAAATATTGATATAAATATTCTGGTGGAAGTTTATTTTCACTATACAATTTTTCCCCAGTAAATAAAAATTTCATGACGTGATCATTAAATTCTTTTAAGTTATCTCTTCAAGGATAATGGCCACAATCTAACATTTCAACTAACGAAACTGTATCTGAAGCGTTCCGATAAGTTGATTCAATTTCTGATGATAAAAATAAATGATCAGCATTACATGAAATAATCAAGGTTGGAATAGTGTTTCTTTTTTCACACATCCGAATGGTATCAATATTACTCTCTAAACAAAAGTCATACATTATCTTTTTATAAATATAGTGGTTATAAACAAATCTACGTGTGTTATCTAAAACTTCTACACCTTCTTTAGCTCTTAAAAAAACCCGATCATTGGGTAAATAAATTTTTTCCATTAAAGCATAGGTTTCATCTACATTACCAGGAATTGTCTTAATTTTTTCTCTAGTTACCCGTGACATTTTAGAAACTGCCGGGTTAATTAATATCAATTTTACAAAGTTTAATTTAGCATCCTGTGAAAGTCTTAAAGCAATACTTGCTCCAATACCGTTTCCCATTAAGTAAATTTCTTCTAAATTTAAACCAATTAAAACATCTCTAATAGATTCATAAAAAGTTTCTAAGGTTCATCCTTGATTGTTATAATACTTTTCTTCAGTTTGATCAACGACAAAACAAACCCCATAAAAATTAAACATTTTTAATTCTTCTAAGAAAGGGCGGATATCCTCTGGTTTATCGTAGATATCATGAATGTAAAAAATATTCCGACTTGTAGGATTATTTCCTTCATGCATTTTAACAATGACTTTACCATAGTCAGTAAATTGATATTTGATTTCCATTAATTACCTTTAAACAATCTAAATCAATAAGCGATTCTTCAAATAATTTGAATTAATGATACAAGTAAATTAAAACCACAAATTAATACTAATAAATGTCCTTCTTTTGTATCTAAATCTTCTTTATGGAAAGAAGCCATTCTAGAGATTCCATAAAACACAGAGATATTATAACCTGCTGAAAATATAGTTCCTAAGAACACAGTAAGATAAGTATATCATTCTCAAGCATTACCTAATGGTGAAAATATTCCAACAAAAAGAAAGATTAAAGAAAACAAAAAAGATAGCATAATGCAGGCAAAAGAAATTTTAACAATACTTCCAATAACTTTTGGTGGCAAGATATAAGCTAATAATCCAGTAATTCCAAACGTTAATCCAGCAATTGCAAAGATAATCATTAACTCACCCATATTAAAACTAAAAAACAAGCTAGCAAAACTAACTCCCGAAGATATTACATAGATAATAAAAATCATCGAATAATTTAATATCGATGGCCGCATAAACATAAAACCAATCATCGAACCTAATAAAACAATAGAACTAATTCCAGCAATAATATAATAAGTATTCACATCCACAATGTTATTGGTGATGCCTTTAAATAACCCAAACCCAATAGCAG
This sequence comes from Mycoplasmataceae bacterium, assembly GCA_020024735.1. Classification (GTDB taxonomy): domain Bacteria; phylum Bacillota_I; class Bacilli_A; order Mycoplasmatales; family Mycoplasmoidaceae; genus Mycoplasma_L. The sequence goes on from JAHHTI010000028.1 coordinate 10,593, forward strand.
CGGTTAAAATAAACCCAATTGCTGCTACTAACATCGCTCTAGCTAAAAGGTTTTGTTGTTTCTTTGTATAAGTTTTTACTGGTTCATATGTTAATTGTTCATTTCTTACTAACATTATTTATATTCTCCTTCATTACTTGCTAATCTCGCATTGATTCTTGCAATTTTTTCTTCTGTGGAAAGTTTAGCATCTAAAACAAGATAGTCAATCCCAAAAGTTTCACAGGTTTGCTTTAAAAAATCTACATAAATAGATTGTAACGTTTTAAAGTATTGTTCGTTAATATCAAAGTTATCAGTTTCTACCTTACGATTTCTTTTAAATAACCTTTCTTTAAAGGTATCTCAATCTAGGTCTAAAATTACATAAAGACGCGGTAATCCAATACTATAAATTAATTCATTAATTTTATCTTTTCACATATTATCATAAAAAGCAAAGGTTATTGGATCAGCTGACATATTTTGATGAGCAAATAAACGATCTTCAAAAACAGTTCTATCAACTATTACAAATTTACTATTTTGAGAAGCTTTCTTATAGTTTTCAAATCTTCTTAAAAAGAAATATAATTGAAAAACACTAGGAGCAATATCTTGTTTTTCATATAATCCTTTTAAAAGTGCTTTTTGAATTTCATCATTTTCATCCAATTCATAAAGAATATCACAATTAAGTTCTTTACTTAAAGCTTCAGTTAGTGTGGTCTTCCCGGCAGCAATCATTCCACCAATAGCAATAATATTGGCAACTTTAATTCTTTTAAATTCGATTTTTTTCAAACTATCCATAATGTAATTATTATATAAGAATAGAAGTAATTTATTCATAAATTACTCTTTTTGTTCCTTCTTCCAAAGAGAAATTATTCCTATAATTAGATTTAAAGAAAATTTACAAAAGATTGTTGATTAGAAATATTATCTGCAAGTTTTTAAAATATAAGAGCAAAAGCTAATAGAAACAAGGGTAAAACACATAAAATACCTGAAAAAACGGTTATTTTGAGCTAAAAATTAAAAAAAATAAAAATTTTTTAGTGATTTTGCAAAAAAACAGCACTTACATATATGGAGAGATGTTTAAAGTTTCTCCAAAAAAGAAAGGAGGATTTAAAAATCATTAATTAGTATTGATAGTTTATATAAGGAAAGCCTTAGCCATCCTTTCAATTAATTTATAAATATACCTCCCTTGTTTAAAATTATCTTTTCTTCCTTATTAAACTTATTCAATACAAAAATCCATAAACATACAATTGATTCCACTAACTTATGACTTTTGCCTGACTTTATTCATAAGATAGTGTTGCCAGCAATGGTGTAATATATCAAAATATGTTTATTAGTGTTAGTATTTGTTTTTATTTTTCTTTAGAGAGATTTGAGAGAAGGACTTATTCCTTCTCTTTTTTTGTCT
>JAHHTI010000029.1 GCA_020024735.1 Mycoplasmataceae bacterium
TTGCTTTAATTATAGGAAAGCTATAATTATTGCTATAATATTTCTTGTATCAATTAAAGGAGGATATTTATGGGAAATAATATACCAACAGGTGTTGGTTTTGAAAAATTATACGATAAAGATGGTAATTTAATTTGTGATGAAATGTATTATCATTTTTATGAAAACTCTAAACCAAATCCAGTATGAGTAGAAGGCTTAAAATGAGTTTATGATGCTTATGATCAAACTGGTGATAAAGAATTTGATGATGCTTTAGAATTTTTGGATGATGACCAAGAAATCATGTTATCAGTGTTAGATACTTTAATTTCAATGGGAAATCCACAAGCAAAATTAGTCAGTATTTTTGCTAATTATGTTTTTAATGAAGATGGTTCAAAAAATTTAATTAAACAAATTTGTTTAATTTATGAATGTGGTAAAGAAAACTATCTAGTGATTAGAACACCATTCTATGCTTTTAGTGAATATGCTAAGACTACATTCTTCAACCAAATTATGGGAGGTAAATAATTATGGCTTTTTGAGATACTTTTGCTAAAGTAGGAGCTTCAGCAGCAGCCATTACAGCAGTGGGAGCAGTGGCTGGAAAAACCGCTAGTTCAATTGCTAATAGTCGTCATAAAAGACAAATGGAAAAACAAAAATTAGCTCTTGAAGAAGAAAAGATGTTAGCTGATAGAGAACTTAAAATTAGAGAATTAGAATCTAAGGAAAGAAGAGACTATGCTTCTTTAGATACTGATGTTAAAATTCAAGAAATCAGATCTAATTATCATGGAGAAAGCAAATCTGGACGTAATATTATTTTTGACCGTTCAGCACCAGCTCCAGCTCCTGAAGCACAACCACAACCAACCATTGAATATCAAGCTAATGATAGTAAAGCATCAACAACTGATGTTCAACAAAAAATTCTTGATGCTTATGAAATGAAAAAGAACGGAATTTTAACTGATGAAGAATTTGCTGCGATGAAACAACAAATTTTAATGGGAAAATAATTTTTTAGTTTTTATAAGTTTAAAATGAAGAAAGGGTATCAATACCCTTTTTTTATTCCCTTATTTAAGGAAAATTCCACAAATAGGGATAAATAAAGATATAATATATAATTATTATAATAATAGATATTATAAGTTCTTTTAATGAGGAGTAAATAATGATTTTTTTAAAGAAATTTTATGCTTTTGGGTTTAAATCGTTTGCGGATGAAATCAACATTGATTTCACTGATGAAATGACAGGAATTGTTGGTCCAAATGGGGCTGGGAAATCAAATATTGTTGATGCTTTTAAATGGGTATTAGGTGAACAATCTGTTAAAGATATGCGAGGAGATTCAAAATTTGATTTAATCTTCAAAGGTTCAGCTACTAAACCAGAAGCTAAATTTTCTCAAGTAAGTATGACTTTTAACAACTCTTCTCGAGTTCTGCATTATGATAAAGATGAAATTACCATTACTCGAAAACTATACCGTGATACTGGAAACAATGATTATTTTATTAATAATGAACCAGCACGATTAAAAGATATTCAAATGATTTTTACTGATACCGGATTATCTAAAGGTTCTTTAGGAATTATTTCACAAGGAACAGTTAACTCTTTCTCAGAAGCTAAACCAGAAAATCGAAGAAAAATGTTTGAAGATGCCGCTGGTATTGGAATGTATTCTATTCAAAAAGAAGAAGCTTTAAGACACTTAGAAAGAACTGAACAAGCCTTAGAATCTATTATGGCTTTTGAAAGAGAATTAGATAAAGATTTAAAGAAATTGTTAAAGCAAGCTGAAACTGCTAAAATTTATGCTGAAAAACATGATAAATTAAAAGAAATTGAAATTACTATTTTAGTACGAGATATTTCACACTACTCTAAATATCTAACCCAATTAGAAACTGAAATTAACAACCTTATTAATGAAAAACAAAAAGTTGAACCTCAAGAAAATGAATTTAAATCAAAATTAGAATTTATTCGTCAAAAACAAAAAGAAGCTGATGATGATAACACTAAGTTTAATCAAGAAATGTTTAATATTAACGAAAAAATTTCTAATTTAGAAAAGAAGCATTTATTGATGACTAATAAATTAGAATCAGATTTAAGTTCTTCTAATGAACAAACTAAGATTAATGCTTATGAACAATTGATCAATGCTTGTATGGTTGATATGCAATCATTAAAAGAAAGAATTAGTGAATTACAAACACAAATCACTGCTTACCAAGATATTTCTGGAAGTTTATCAATGAAGAAGAATGACTTCTATGAAAAGATTAATACCAAGAATATTGAATTAACAGAAAATTGAACTAAATTAAGAATGATTAATGAACAAATTAATCGTAAAACTAATTTATCATCTGGAATTAAAGCTATCTTAGAAAATAAGTCAGCTGTAAGTGGAATTTATGATGTGGTTGCTAAATACATTGATGTTGAAGCAAAATATGAATTAGCTATTTCTAAAGCTTTAGGTAAAGCTGTTGATAATATTATTGTAGAAAGTTCAGAAAATGCAAAAAATGCCATTAAATTCCTAAAAAACAATAATGCTGGTAAAGCAACTTTCTTACCTTTAAAAGATATTAAAGCAAAAGTTATTCGTAATGAACACTTAGATGTACTTGATGAATTAGAAGGCTTTGTGGGTGTTGCTAGTAGATTAGTAAATGTTGAAGACAAAATGATACCAATCATTGAAGCTTTAATTGGACAAGTGATTATTGCTACTGACATTGATGCAGCGGTGAGAATTTCTAAATATACCTCTCAATTATATAAAGTCATTACTCTTGATGGGGATATTGTATATGCCGGAGGAGCTTTAACTGGTGGTAGTGAAAATGGATTTGTTTCCCAATTTAATTTAGAAAAGCATCGTGATGAATTACAAGCAGTTGTTGATAGTTTAGAAACTGAATTAACTACTTTAAAAGTTGAACATGAAAAGATTATGGCTGAACTTAATGAAAGTGAAACCAAGTTGAATGAAAAGAAATTTACTCTTAATAATTTAAGTAATAATTTAGAAAACATTACTAAAAACTATGAAAAATATAAAAATGAATATGAAGTGTTAACCAAAAAATCTTTTGATGACAACAAAGTCTTCACTGAAAATGATATTCAAAATGAAATTAATCATTTAATGTCTTTAAAAGATAAAATTAGTGAAAACTTAAATGTTTCTATTGCTAATAAATACAACTATACTTCACAAGCCAATGAACTAGAAGGTCAATTAGAAGACGTAAGATTAAGATATGATAGAGTTAAAGATGAATTAAATAAAGCAGAACAAGATGCTTTAAAATGTAAAAACATTTTAGATACTGCTAGAGTCAGAATTAACGAAACTTACCAAATGACTTTAGAATTTGCCATTGAAAATTATAATAAAGAATTACCAATGTCTGAAGCTCAAGCGAGAGAAGTGATTAATCAATTAAAAGCCGATATTGATGCTTTAGGAGTAATTAACCACGCTGCGATTGAAGAACTTGAAGAAAAACAAGCTAAATTTGAAAAAATTACAGCTAGCCGTAAAGAAACTGAAGAATCATTAGAAAACATCCGTATTTCAATTACTGAATTAGATAAAGCTGCCAAAGCTAAATTTGCTAAGTTGATTGATGATGTTAATGCTATCTTACCAGATATTTTCAAATTCTTATTCGGAGGAGGATCATGTGCAGTTACTTTCAGTGATCCTAGCAACATCTTAGAATCAGGAATTGAAGTAATGGCTCACCCTCCTGGTAAAAGAGTTAGTAATTTAAAATTATTATCTGGTGGAGAAAAGACCTTAGTAGCGATTTCTGTTTTATTTGCCATTCTAAAAATTTCATCTTTCCCAATTGTGATTTTAGATGAAGCAGAAGCAGCTTTAGATATTGCTAATGTGGAAAGATTTGCCCAAATCATCCGTCAATATTCAAAGAATACCCAATTCCTAGTGATTACCCACCGTCCAGGTACAATGAAGGAATGTAAAACATTATTAGGGGCAACAATGCAAACTCCAGGGGTAACTTCAATTATTTCTGTATCTCTAGAATCAGCCATTGAATTATCAGAAAAGGAATAGTTAAGATATGTCTTTTTTTAGCAAATTAAAAGAAAAAATAACTTCCAAAAAAAAACAAAAAGAAATTGCTGAAAAATTGGATGAAAACCGGGTTTATAAAAAAGAAGATAACCAAAAAGAATTTGATGAATCTTTAAAGAAATCTTCTAGTGGTTTAAATAACCTTGTCAATACCATTGTTGCTAACCATACTAAGATTGACGAAAGTTTATTTGAAGATTTATTAGAACAATTTATCTTGTATGATGTTGGTTATTTAGCAAGTGAAAAAATTGTTAATGCCATTAAAGAAGAAGTGAAACTACAAAACATTACTGATATTAATTTAATTGGTTCAATCATTGTGGATAAGTTACTTATTTATTACATCCAGGATACTGATATATCAACTAATATTAATTTAGTTGATGGCCGTACTAATGTGGTATTAGTGGTCGGAGTGAATGGTGTGGGGAAAACTACTTCAATTGCCAAGATTGCTTATAAATTTAAGTCATTAAATAAAAAAGTATTATTAGTGGCGGGTGATACCTTTAGAGCAGGAGCAGTTGACCAATTAAAGAAATGAGCGGAAAAATTAGAGGTTGATATTATTACCCCACAAAAAACTGAACAAGATCCCGCCGCTGTTATTTATAATGGGGTAGAAAAAGGATACAGGGAAAAATATGATTTAATTATTTGTGATACTTCTGGAAGATTACAAAACAAGGTTAACCTAATGAATGAATTAGGTAAAATCCATAAGGTTATCAATAAATTTGATACAACTGCGCCTCATGAAACTTTATTAATTCTAGATGCCACTACTGGTCAAAGTGGGTTAAACCAAGCCAAAGCTTTTAAGGAAGTAACTAACTTAACTGGAATTATTTTAACCAAGATGGATTCTTCATCTAAAGGTGGAATTATTTTAGCCGTTAAAGATTTATTTAATATTCCTGTGAAGTTCATTGGATTAGGAGAAAAAATGACTGACTTAAAACCTTTTGACTTAGAGGCATTTGTCAATTCCATGGCAAATGATTTTATTCAACAACATGAAAAGTAAATTAAAAGATATTACCCGTTTGATTGATGTCTACGGACCATTATTAAGCAAAACAAAACAACAGTATATTGCTAAATACTATTTTGATGATTTATCATTACACGAAATTGCTGAGGAATACCAAATTTCCCGTGCCGCTGTCCATTCTACTATTTTAGGGGCAATTGCAGAGTTAGAAGAGTATGAACAAAAGTTAAATTTTATTCACCTACAAGACCAACGTTTACAGCTATATCAAAGCATCAAAGACCCTTCATTAAAAGCACAATTACTAGCTTTAGAATGAAAACCACCCAATGATGAGAAATAAATAAATTAAATTTTAATAATTTAATGATATATTATTTACAAGAAAATCCACTTCATGAAAGGACTTAAAAAATGTTAAAGATTTTATTTATTGATGTTAATCCTTATGTGATTGATGCCAAACAATTAAACGATGTAGTTTGGAATAATTTATCAAAAAATAAGATAATTGATAAATACTTAGGGATTGAACCAGCTTTAGAAAAATATTTTGAAAAACATAAGTCATTATTCAATTGCCAAGATGAATATTTAAAATTACTAGATTCTAAGGATTACCAAGATTTAGTTAATCAATGAAACACCTTTTATTTAATTGCCTTAGAAAATTATTTAACCAAGAATGGTTTACCCCAAACTTTTATTAATCTTTTCAATGATACTGCCCAAAACAATATTGAATTAGTTTTAGTAACAAATAATAATAATTTTGTGGATATTGCCAAACAAATTAAAAGTCTTTGTAAATTAAATATCACTTTATTAAAACTTGACCATTTTGAAACTTTAGAGATTGATACTTTATTAGATTATGCAAGTGAAGAAAATGCTTCATATGATCAAATTGCAGTCATTACACAACAAACAGATTGTATTGATAATCTAGTGAAAAACAATATTTTAACCTTCTCTGTGGGGATGAACCAATTAGGAAGCTTTGAAAATTTTGTTTCTTTGGATAATTATAGTAGTGTGAACTTGGAAGAAATCTTATATCATTACTATGAATACAATAAAAAAAATAATATAGGTATATAATATAATAATTAGCAAATGAAAGAAATGAGGCAACTATGGCTAACAACGAAACTGTAAGTAATATTGAATTTAAATCAACTGCAAAATTAATTAAACCAATTCCATGAGATACTAAAATTAATGTGGAAAAAATTATGTTCGATCCTAATTTATACGAAATTCATGCACAAAGAATTGCAAAGATTTTTGAAAAAGAAAGTGACGAAGTTAAAAATATGCAATTACAAAACATTTTAATTAGAGATACTATCTTTAACATTGCAATGGGGATTGTATCAGGATGTTTTGAATTTGAATTAGATAAAGAAGAAGTGGAAAGAATTATTCCTGGTATTAAATCAGGAGTAAGAAAATTAGAAAATATGCCGGATGAAGTATATGAAGCGAAAATTCGTGATATTGCTACTAAACTTATTCAAAAAGAATTAATGTTCCAAAAAATTGCAGAAGATGAAAAAATCACTGTCAGTGACGAAGAAACTAAAAAAGTGCTTGATGACTACTATGCTGCTACTAATATGCCAATTAATGATATTATTCATAATGAAGCTAAATTTGCTGATGCTAAAAGAACTCTTTGAGAAGAAAAAGTAACCGTTTACATTATTGATAAATTCCCACGTGATTTAACCAAATTGTATGAAAATATGCAAAAAGACATCGATGAACAAAAAAAGAATAATGAAAACCACCCACAAGAAAAATAATCCTGTCAAAAAAGTTCCTAAATTAACCAAAAAAGATTACATCGCTAAATATATATTTTTTAAAATTCTTTTTGGAGAATTTCAAATTAATGATTTTGTTTACTCAGAATCCCAAATGTCAGCACACTTTAAAACAACCAATGCTACTGTGCGAGTAGCTTATAATAACTTAATCCAAAGAGGGATTTTAAAAGCTATTAAAGGAAAAGGTTACATTGTTTTAAAAAACATTGGTTCTTATATGTTTGAGCATTTTGAAAATTTAAATCGTTTACCTTTTGATAAGCAAGATAATGTTTTTACCTTTTTTTATGACAATGAACCTTGTATTCGTTTAACCTTTAATTCAATTTACATCAATGAACCGCCAACCATTACCACGTTATTAGAATTATTTAAACAAGTTTTTTGCAAATTAGAGATTGATGAAGTGGTATTGCAAAAAACTTACGAAAGCACACCTGATGAATGAATTAATCACTATATTTATGCTTGGAATGAACAAGTAATTTTAGATATTGAATTAAAATCCAAAGCTTCTCATGTGAAGATATTTAATTATCAAAGACAACTTCCTTTAAAATAAAGAAAAAACTATATTATAATTTTTACATGATTGAAAAGAAAAAATCGAAATATTGAATTAAAAAATTCTTCTTTGCTTTCCGGGGAATTTTTTCTACTATTAAAGAAGAAAAATCAATGATTTTTCATATTATCTCATCCATTATGGTAATTATCATTGGAGCTGCTTTAAAAATTAGTAACTTTACTAATTGAGCCATCCTAATGATTATTATTACCATTGTGATTGCGATGGAATTTGTTAATACTGCGATTGAAAACCTGGTTGATATGATTTCCTTTAAATATAATTTTAATGCCCGGAAAATTAAGGATATTGCGGCAGCTGCCACGTTAATCGTAGCGGTTGGAGCTTTAGCATCTACCTTATTTATCTTTGTACCACGGATTGTGGAAATTGCTAAGGGTGGTTATTAAAACAATGAACAAAGCTACTATTGTGAGTATTGTTGGGAAACCAAATGTCGGGAAGTCTACCTTATTTAATGCCATCTTTAATACTAAGTATGCGATTACTTGTCATAAACCACAAACTACCCGTAACCAAATGGGGATGGTTTATCATTTTGATGATGATGCGATTTTATTTTTAGATACACCTGGTTTTCACCAAGCTCATAATAAATTAGACGAATATTTAAATGATGAAATTAAAAGAAGCTTATCATTAACGCAAGTGGTGTGCTTTTTATATGATATGTCAAGAGACATGAGTAATGAAGATAAAATGATTTTACAACAAATATCATCCTATGATATTCCTCATAAAATCTTAGTTATTAATAAGGCAGAAACTTCAAAACAACCCTTAATTGATGCAGTGACCGCCGAGTTAAATCAAACCTACCACTTTGAGCATACCATCCAAATCTCCGCTCTACACCACATTAATATTGATAAATTTTTAAACCTTTTAAAAGGTTATGTGTCAACTGATGTTGATATTTCTTTTTTTCAAGAACCTGATGATAATTTTATTATTAGTGAAATTGTACGTGAACAATGCTTATGACAATTAAAAAAAGAAATCCCTTATGGAGTAGGGATTGAAATCATTACTAACCATTATGATCAAGCTTCCCAAGTATTAAACATCGATGCTAATATTATTGTGGAAAAAGAATCTCACAAACCAATTGTAGTGGGAAAAAATGGTCAAATGATTAAAGCCATTGGTACAGCTGCTAGAAAAGAATTATTAAAAATTTATGATTGTAAAATTATGTTAAAGCTCTTTGTGAAAGTCAAGAAAGATTGACGAGATAGTGATTATTTAATTAAGGAATTAGGATATAAGTAAGCATGGGAGAAGTCATTACTAAGGGTTATTTAATTCATCGTCAAGACTATGATGTATTTGATGAAATTATTACCATTATTAATGAGCATAATTTAAAGTTTACTTGTTTTTGTCCAGGGACAAAAAAAATTACTTCCAAAAATGCTCGTCAATTAGACTATGGTAATTATTTAGAGTTAGACTTTTTTTATTCCCCACAAGGTCTGAGTAAATTTAAAAAAGCTACCATTATTAATGCGATGCATTCTGAAAACAAAAAGAAGTTATCATTAGCCTTAATTAATGAATATTTTTATAAATACGAATTTCATCATGATTATGCGTTTTATCAACAATGTATTGTCTATATGAATATGCATATTAATGATAATCTTTTAATCTTATTCATCCTTGTTTATTTCTATAAAATTAATGGATTATGCATTGATTTTAACCAATGTGTCCAATGTGGGGCTGATAGTGAGCAATTGTTTATCGATTTAAAAACTAGTCGTAGTTACTGCTATGAACATGCGATGCACTTAAAATTTAAGTATAGTGAAAATGCTACTACCTTACTTAAGCAATTATTTACAAGTAACTATGATTTAATGTTGGTAAAAACTTTTGATTTAAAAGAAATTAAAATGATGATTCGTGATTTATCCTATTATTTACACAATGCGACGGGGATCTTTTTAGAATCCTTAAGAAATCTTCTATAATTTATGTAATGGAATTAAGAATTATTGCGATTGGTAAAATCAAAGATCATCCTTTAAGTGAAATGATTGATAAATACTTAAAGAAGATTAATTATTGAATAAAAACCCATATTATTGAATTACCTGAAGTTACCTTTAGTAATGAGAATAGTGAATATATTAATAAAGCCTTATGAGAAGAGGGGCAACATCTCTTAAATTATTTTCATGATAGTTATAATATTGTCTTAGCCATTGAGGGAAAAACCTATGACTCTTTAGCTCTTAGTAAGATTATTGATAAATTACTAACAAATTCTTCCTATAAGTATATCAACTTTATCATTGGTTCAAGTCATGGGATACATCCTGTTGTCAAAGAACAAGCACAAGCTTTGATTTCTTTTTCGGCTTTAACTTTCCCACACCAATTAATGCGCTTATTAGTATGTGAACAGGTTTATCGAGCTCTAACGATTATTAAAAATACCAAGTATCACAAATAATTTAATATAATTTAAACAATATTGAAAAATGAAAGGTAATAAATGTTTGTCTTAATTACAGGAGAACCAAATACTGGGAAAAGTCATATCATTGATTATTTATCTCAAAAAGGTTTTACAACTTTCAAGGTTGATGATTATATTAATGAAATTTATCAAAACGGACGAATTGGGTATCAAGTAATTAGTGAAGCCTTTGGTCCTTCTTATGTTAATGAAGAAGGTGTTGATAAAGAAGCTTTAGCAGCCTTAATTATTCAAGATAAAAAAGCACAGGTTAAATTACAACGTTTAATTTGACCATTGATTTTAGATTACTTAGTTGCTTTAAAAGCATCTTATCCTTCAATGATTGTCGAAATGGCAATTTATAAGATTGCTCCGCACTTTTTTCATGGAATCTTTGATTTTGTGATTGATGTCCGTCGTCGTCCTGCTTTAAGGGATATCAATTATAAATCACCAATGATTGCTTTATTTAGTGAAAGCTGTCCAAATATCCACTATGACTTTGTCATTAATAATAATTGAAGTTGAGGCTATGTGGAAAGATTAGTAGATGAGTTATTTCACATCATATAGGTAATTTTAATTATATGTCTTCAGCTACATTAACCGATAATACGCAATTTAAGAATAAGTGATCATGAATCATTATTATTTGTATGTTACTATTAATGCTGATTGTTTTTTTAGTCTTTGGAGAAATTAACCTTTCACACTTAAATTGATTAGTGGCTACTAATGGGAAGAAGTGAGGATTATTAAAAGATGGGACAACTGGTTTTGGGGTGAATAATGGACCGGTGATGATAGGGTGAGAAATCTTTGTGATTATGGGAGGAATTTTATTAATGGCTATCATTGCCATGGTAGTGTTAATGTTAACTAACCGTTTGCACTTTTCTTCTTTTGCTTTTATTATTGCTTCATGGGTAGTATTTTTTACCATTATTACTAGTGGGTTACTTTATCCTTCAGCAAGTGATAGTTTTAAATGACAAATTTTAGTGCGTGTGCTTTTAGTCTTTGTTGCTTATCCTTTAGCTTTCTTTCCTTTTAATTGAATCTTTAAAAAATGCTTTATTAATACCAAGTATGGAGAAGCTTATATTGATAATTTAATTAGTGCTGAAAAAGCTAATGCTCAAGCAATGAAAGAAATTAATGAACAACAAAAAGCTCGTCAAACCCATGAAGTGAAGACAGTGGAAATTGAAAGTAAGGATATATAATGGAAAAGATTCCTTTAATTATCATTGGTGGAGGAGTGAGTGGTTGCTTTGCGGCCATCTCTTCTAACAACCTTCTTCCGACATTAATAATTGAACAAAATGATGAAGTTTTAAAAAAATTTATGATGACCGGGAAAGGTCATAGTAATATTGCTAATACCTTACCTCCACCAGAGTTTTTAAAGAATCTCATTGATAGTAATAAATTTCTTTATCCTGCCATTAATCGATATGACGGTAAACATTTATTAGCCTTCCTTGATTCCTTAAAGATTAGTTATTATGAAAAAGCTCCCCATAAATTCCATTTAAGTGATACCAATGCTTCAGTCCGTAGAAAGATCTTAAAGTTAATGGAAGAAAAACAAGTACAAATAGCTTTACAAACCAAAGTGTTAAAGATTACCCCTTCAACTGAAGGCTTTATTATAGATACTAACCATACCACATATCTGTGTGAACATTTAATTATTGCCACTGGAGGATTAAGTTATCCGAGTTTAGGTTGTCATGGTGATGGCTATAAATTTGCCCAAGCTTTAAACCTTCCTGT
>JAHHTI010000003.1 GCA_020024735.1 Mycoplasmataceae bacterium
AACTCACATAAATAGCTTTCCTTATAGCTTTTATTTAGATCAGCTTGTAAAGCAGCAAGAATTGCATCTTCGTGAGCAATAAAAACTTGCTTTAGTTTTTTTAAGCTAGCAATGCGATATTGAATATTTTCACAATCAAAGAATTCTTGGTGCGATTCTTTAATGTCAAGGATTACATTAGACATCTTATTAATACACTAGCTGCACTAACAGTAGTTTCACCACTATCAGTACCAGCATCAGGAGCAGGAATATTAGGAACAGTATTAATATTAAAGTTATAAACTGCAGCTCTAGTAAAAATGATAATAGATAGAAGTAATAAGACCATTAGAATTGCACATATGATTCATAATGCTAAATGGAAATAAGTTGATTTAGAAACTTGATTAATTCCAATCATTCATAGTGAGAATCAACATACAAAAGGAGCAGCCATTAAACAAAAAGCAAAAATACTCATTCCCCCAGCGGCATTCGTTAAGTTTTTGTTTTCAAAAAGGTATTTTCCAAATCCTTCAGTTGGAGCAGATTTACCATTTAAAAAAGGACCATAGATAATACTTAATGATAAAAAGATAGAAAAACCAATAATGGCAATTAAATAAAAAATTAAGATTCTTAGATAAGATTTTTTAATGCCTTTTGGTTGTTGTAGAAATTCTTCAGTATTGATTTTAATCGATTTCATATTATTCTCCTTTTTCTTCCTTTGATTTTTTTATACTTTCTATTATTTTATCAATATTTTGTGCATAATCGATAGTTTTATCAATTTTAAATTTAATTACAGGGGTTTTATAGGTATCAATATTTTGCGCAATTTTAGATCTAAAAAAGCCTGTTAACTTAGCTAAATTATCAAGTACCTGGTCAATTTTAGTACGATCTAAACAATCAATATAGCAAGTTGCTAAAGAAAGGTCATTGGTAAGAGTAACATAGGTAACACGAGCAAATTTAACAATTTTATTATTTACTTCACGAGTAATAGTTTCATTGATAACTCTTAAAATGATGGCTTCATAACGAGCAATTCTAACATTATTACCCATAATTATTCTCCGTACTTCTTTTCAATAATTCGATAAACTTCAACAATATCACCAACTTTTAAATCATTGTAGTTTTTAATAGTAATCCCACATTCTTTACCTTCAGTGACTTCACTAGCTTGGTCTTTATTGTGTTTTAAAGAAGAAACTTCCGAATTATATAGTACAACATCATCACGGATAACACGACACTTAGCATTTCGGTTTACTTTACCTGTTCTCACTGTACATCCTGCAATTGTTCCGACTGAAGAGTGGTGTCATAATTGTAAAACTTCCATTTCTCCAATAACTTCTTCAGTATAAATAGGATCTAGTACCCCTTTTAACATATTTTCTAATTCTTCTTTTAGTTTATAAATAATATCAAAGAAATAAATTAAGACATTTGAATTATTAGCTAATTCACTCATTGCTTTATTAGCTTTGATATTAAAAGAAATAATAATTGCATTAGATGTTTGTGCTAAACGAATATCAGATTCAGTCACAGGACCGATTGCTGCTCTAATAGTAGTAATGGTAGCACCTTCAATATTAATTTTATTAATTGTCCCCTTAATTGCTTCTAGTGAACCTTGGACATCAGCTTTTAAAATAATATTTAGATTTTTTAATTCTCCATTAGCGATTTGTTCTCTTACATTAGCTAATTTTTTCTTTTGTGCATTTTCTTCTTTAACTTGTTTTAAACGAATTTTTTCAGCCAATTCTTTAGCTGCTTTTTCATCTTTTTGGACAATGAATTTACATCCAGCCACAGGAACTTTTTCTAAACCTGAAATAATTACTGGTTTTGATAAAGAGGCTTCTAATAAAACATTTTTATTTTCATCATAAATTGTTCTAACTCTTCCATATGAACTTCCTGCCACTAAAAAATCACCTTTGGTTAAAGTACCATTTTGAATTAAAGCGGTAGCGACTGGTCCTTGACCTTTATCTAAATAAGCTTCAATAATAGTTCCATAAGCTAATTGATTAGGATTAGCTTTTAATTCCATAACATCACTTAAGGTTAAAATGGCATCTAGTAATTGATTAATTCCATCACCTGTATAAGCTGAACCTTTAACAAAGATGGTATCTCCACCCCATTCTTCACATACAAGATTACGTTCTGATAATTGAGAAATAACTTTATCTGGATTCGCAGTTTCTTTATCCATTTTATTAACAAATACAACAATTGGAACATTTGCTGCCTTAGCGTGGTCAATAGCTTCTTCAGTTTGCATCTTGACACCATCATCTGCCGCAACCACTAATACAACAATATCAGTAATATTGGCTCCACGAGCTCGCATTTCACTAAAAGCTTCATGTCCTGGAGTATCAATAAAGGTAATAGGGCTTTCTTTTCTGGTAATTTGATAAGCACCAATATGTTGGGTAATTCCACCGGCTTCACCCGCTGTAATATGGGATAGACGAATTTTATCAAGAAGGGTAGTCTTTCCATGATCAACATGTCCCATAATAGTAACTACAGGTGGTCTTTTAACATTAGCTTTATCATTCTTATCAAAAGCAATGTTATCTAAAACATTTTCCGCACTAACTTCTTTTTCTACTTTAAAGTCTAAGTTATTTTCTAAACACAATTCACCAATTTGTTCTACTTGTAAAACATCATTAATGTTAAGCATTACTCCTTTTAGAAAAAAATACTTCAAAATTTCAGAGGGAGATTTATTAATTTTTTGAGCAAATTCACCAACTGTTAAAGGAGCAGTAAAAATAAAAACACCATCTTTAACTCCTACATCTACAGCTTTCAAATGTTCTTTGAAATTGATATAGGTTCTCGTATCATTTTTCTTATTATTTTTAGCCATAGATGCCTCCTTGTTAAGATTTTTTTATTTTCTTCTTTAATGCTTGGATACAAATGTTAGGTAATACATCTTTTTTAAAGTAATACCCACGACCAGTCATATTTTGTTGCTCATCGTAAAGGATTTGATTATCTTTAATTACATATCTTTGTAATTGAGATTTATGACAAATTTCTCTAGTAACAAGACATTTACGATAATTATTTTTTGTTTTCTTGCTCATTTAAAATATCATTGATTTCATCAGCAAATTCATCTTCGAAAGCACTGAAGTCAGTATTATCATAATCAAAATCTTCTAATGAATTATCTTCATCAATGTCTACTTGATGATTTTTAGTGTATTGACTCTTTTCAACATTCAAGTTTTTATAAATATCATCATTAGAGAAATTGTTTTCATCTAATTGAGATAATAATTCATCGTTTGACATATAGTCGTTGATATTAACTCTAGCACTACGACGATTACCACTCATTGGGGTAGTTGGACGAGGACTATTATAAGTATTTGGTGATTTAGCAAAACCATACTTACTATAGTCAATTGGACTATATTCTAAATGTACTGCCGCAGCTTGTTGTACAGTTAAAATATCGATTGAACATCCTACTAATTTTGAAATTAATCTAATATTAAATCCTTTTTTACCAATAACAATTGCTAGTTTATCTTCACTTACTACTAGAGTAGCGTGAGGAATATCTTCTTCAGTTTTAGCTGGGATAAAACTTAAACCTTCTAAGTTTCTAGCACCAACAGCAGTGATTAAGAAATCTTTCTTATCTTCAACATAAGGAATTACTTCAATTTTTTCATTTTGTAATTGTTCACTTAAAGCTTTAATTCTTGAACCTTTAGGACCAACACAAATTCCTACTGGATCAAAAGAAGCGTTTGTGTTAGCAACTACTGCAATTTTAGTTTTAAAACCGGCAATTCTTTCAATCTTAACAATTTCAATTTCTCCAGTTGCAATTTCAGGAATTTCTAAAGAAATAATTTTCTTTACAAATCCAGCATCAGCTCTAGAAAGGATGATAGGTCATCCTCTAGATTGTTGTTTTACTTCTTTAACATAATATTTATATTTTTCACCTGGTCTTAATACTTCACCTGGGATACATTCTTTATTAGATAAGAAACCGAAGTGTTTACCTTCATCTAATTCAACTAAGTAGAACTTATTTTTTTCATCATACTTTTCAATAGGAGCAGTAATTAATTCTCCTACTTTATCGATTCAAGCATCAAAAATTTTTGAATTGTTTAATTCATTTAATTTTTGTTTAAAGATTTGAATGATTTGTCTAATATCTTTGTCATCAAAATTCTTAGGTGATAAGACATCAAAAGGTCTCTTGCAAACATCACCGATTGCATAGTTTCCGAATTTCTTTGCATCATCAATAGTGATTTCAAAGAAATCATCATATTCCCCATCTTGTAAATTATCAATAACTTTTAGTTCTTCATAAGCATCAATAATTCCATTATCAACATCAACGTTAACAAATAATGTACATTCTTCTTTTGATTTCTTATAAACTTTAATAATTGAGTTAGCAATGATATCTCCAATTTTTCCACTAGAAATTTCATATTCTTTTGCTACAGCTTTTAAAGCTTCAATAAATGCTGCTGGATTAATTTT
The DNA here is from genome assembly GCA_020024735.1 of Mycoplasmataceae bacterium. Taxonomy (GTDB): domain Bacteria; phylum Bacillota_I; class Bacilli_A; order Mycoplasmatales; family Mycoplasmoidaceae; genus Mycoplasma_L. The sequence continues at coordinate 4,549 of JAHHTI010000003.1, forward strand.
TGTGTTGGCCATAATTCCTTCCTTTTTACCAATATAAATAAAAGATTATTTGAGTCGCCTCAAATAACCTATGATTATTATATAATAAATGAAAAAATATTGGTATCTTTTTAAACAGATAATTAAAAAATATAGACTATTTGGTTGGTTTTAAATAAGTTCATTCTGCATAGATATTAGAATCTTGCTTAAAACTAATACGGAAAGTAAGGGTAGTATCAGTAGGAGAAAAATTAGTAATTTGAAAGCACTTACTTAAATATTTTGGAACATCTGTTCAAGCTATCACTTTTGAACCAACATCAACTTTATCAAAATGAATTTCAAGAATAAAGTTAAATAAATCATTTTCACTCTTTGATATGGTTTCAAATTCATATAGAGCAACATTTTCTCCAGCTTGTTTTATCTTTTCATATACAGTATTATTGTAAGAATCTAGAAATTCTTTAGCTTCTTCACTAGTTAAAGATATTTCATTGACATTTTGATTAGATTCAGCACTATTGTTATTAGAAGAACAACTAACCATTGAAGTTGCTAATGGTATAGAAATACTAATTCCACCTAATACTAAAGCACATGTAATTCCTATTTTTTTTGCTAATTTCATACAATTATTCCTCTCTCTTAAATTTTAACAAAAAAATTAAAATTAAAATCATTAACATACGAAAAAATTATATTTAGATATTATATTTAATATAATATAAATACCAATGTTAAGCACAAAATTAAAAAAACAAAAGTCTAAAAAAATATTAAAGTATTCTACACTAAGTTTTATTGCCTTAAGTGTGGTAGGTTTATCTTTGTGTGGAAAATATGAGTTTAATCTTTTTAATGGTTCAAGTTCAGCGACAGTTAGCAATAGCTTCTATGATGCTAGTGCTGGTAAAAGATCAACTCCTCCTGATTGAGATAGTTTCAATGTACCTTCATTAAAATCAAAGTGAGCACCTAGAGTAGCTACTAAGTATTTAGATAACACTCGGATAGAATATAACATGATTCCTGATAATACTGTTATTCGATGAAGAGATATTAAACCTGATAAGCTTCCAAACACAGCAGATGCACTTCTTAGTTGAGATGTCATAAGTAAAAAAGCTAGTATTGAAGATTCTCCTAATGTTTATCAAGAAATTAACCCTTGATTAAAAAGAACATTCGATGCTTCTCAAATTGGCAAAAATCCTTACAACTATAAAGAAAGAGAAAGATTAAAATTAGTAAAAGGTTCTAAATGATTATTTCTAGTTATGGGTCGTACAAGTATGACACAAACTTATGCGAGATTTTATAATATTCGACCTAAAACTCCTGATGATCAATCTGTTACTGTTTCGTTGGCAATACAATATAAAGAAACGATAAATACAACTGATCCTGATAGAATTTTTGGTTGATATGGAAATGATTTAGTTATTACTGCTAATGATATTGAACCGACTGATTTTAGTGATTTGACAATTGATATTAATAAACCTGAAGAATATGCTAATGCAACAATTGCTAATCAATTGACATTTAAAGAAGAAGTTTTAGAAAAAGCTAAAAAAGCAAGAAACTCTATTCCTAATACTGCAGAATTTGTTAAATTTGAAAATATTACTAATGAAATTGATACTGAACATCCATATGCTCTAGGAAGGATTATTGTTAAAGTAACATTAGATTCATACTATAACAAAGATAGTATTCTTGTTAATCTAGAGAGTAAAGAAACAATTAATATATATGTGCAAGGTTTTAAGAAATATAACACCGATGATATTTCGTCTGGAAAAGTAATTCATTGCGATCCTGCTATTTATTCTAAAAATTTATATTTAAGTGATTTAACAGAACCTGAAAATCTTAACACAACTGTGAATTTTATTGCTAGCAATATTAAAGAACTAATTGGTGGTAAATTGGTTGATGCAACACTTGATACTTTTTCACCTGACTATATTTTAAGTTCATCTATTAGTGTTAACTATGATACTAATGATTTAAGTAAAGGAACAATTAGTTTTGATATTGCTCCTAATCGAACTTATCTTAATGGGTTAGTTAACCATAATCCAATGCATATTTCTTTTGCTGTTGATTCTTTTTATACAACAGGGCTTTCAACTGCCTTCCCTACAGAAATAGAACTATATGGTGAGACTGCTACTGCTAACCAATGAAGAAATGTAGCTAATAAAATCAAAACTGAATATACTAAAAAGATTATTCAACCATATCCATCCCTACCACCAGTACTACCTGCAAATGTTTCTTTTTTACCTGGAGAAACAATTGATGAAAGAGCTGGAACTGTGGATTTTAGCGTTTCTTTAGATCCTCATACTTGTTACTCGAATGGATTTATTAATACTACTTCTTCGAATCAAATTTTAAAAGTGAGAGGTTTTCAACGAGTTATTTATGCCACTGAATTCAAATATGGTGATGTAGATGTTTCAGACTATTATGGGAATATTTATGCTGATGATTCAATTACCGTTGCCCAATTAAAAGATTATATTGTAAAGAATCCTAACAAATTTTTTATTAATCCACCTTCATCATTTAATGGTGATAATTTAATTAATTTTAGAATTGTTAATCATAGTATCACTGCAGGAACTATAGAAATTTCTTTTTCATTAAATACTTATATGGACAAGGATGGGAATTTAGTTGATCCTAGTGATGGAAAACCTCCATTAGGTCCAAAAACTTTTATTTTAAGAGGTTTTGACACTAAAGGTTTAACCACTATCGTTACTGACCCTTTTAACATCAAAGGGATGGATACAATTCCAGCTTTAGATGTCAAAAACGATACTGCTTTACAAGATCAACTATTGACTAAAATTATTGAACAAGGTGCTATTACTAATGTGGCTAATCACGATTCTATAACTAAAGACAACTTAGAGATAATAGCCATTAATGACTATAACAATGTTAATGGATGATTAAAAATCAATCTTAAAATTAAAGATAGTAAGTATTGGTCAGATGGTGTGACGCTTAAAGAACATATTGTACCATTAACCATTAATGGTTTTAATCGGAGTGCACCTACAGAATTTGCTAATGTATTAAAAGTTGATGGTACAGATACATTTAATAGTTATTATGCTACAACTGATGTTGATAAGACATTAATTAAGAATTTTATTGCTTCTCATTCCAATTTATTTTATTCTAATCCAGTAGAACCTACTGATGCTAGTAACATTGATAATATTAAGATAACCAATGCAAAAATTGCTGATGGTGAAATTTGAGTTACTTTTGAATTAAATAAATATTTAAACCGTGATGGACATGTTATTAATGGAGAACCTTTTCCATCGCCAACTTTTAGAATTACTGGTTTCTCAACCGAAGGATTAACCACTTCTGTTCAAAATAATGTGAGATTAACAGGCTTTACTTCAGTGGTAGCTTCTGAAATTAAAGAAACCGATCCACGATTAATCAATGCGATTGCCACTCAAAATGTGATTGTTGACCCTTCTAGTCCAGTAATTGATGGAGATATTGGTATTGCTATTAGAAACTATAATAATATTGAAGGTTCAATTACCATTGATTTAACAATTAAGAATGAAAAAGCATGAACTAATGGAAAAAAAGAAATCACTAAAACCTTTAAAGATATTAAACTATTAGGTTTCACTGAAATGGAAGCTACCTCTTTTGTTAGCCCAACCACTGAATTTGATATCACTGGGACTCCTTTAGCTGATTATTTTGCTAATGAAAGTATTCCAGAAAATGAATTAAAAGCATATATTTTTGCTCACAAGGGAGACTTCTTTACTAACGATATCAAAGGTACTAGTGTTGATAATATTAAAGATATAAGTATTCTTTCAGATATTAGTCACGGAACAATTAAAGTTAAATTTCGTTTAAATCAATTTTTAGGAAGAGATGGTAAATTCTATTATGGTAGTGATGCTTACTATAATTTTATTGAATCTCCATATTATACCTTTACTGGTTTTAATACCAAAGGGATTACAACTAAAGTCGCTCCATCAACAAGATTAGATGGCTATGATGGTGAAGTGGCTTCAGATTATTATGAAAAATTAAATAATAATAGTGACCCTGCTTTAAGATTAAAACTATTAACTAGTATTTTAGATAAACATATCATCACTGATTGTACTAATAAGAAAGAACCAACCATTGGAGATATTAATGTAGTGAAAGTAACTGACTACAACGATATTGAAGGAAGTATTACTATTACTTTACAAATTTCTAATGGATTATATTGAGAAAATGGAAGAATTATTTCTATTCGTAATGTTCCTAACATTAAACTAACTGGTTTTAAAACCATGAAACAAACTAATTTTGTTACCACTACAAGAATTGATATAAGTGGTACTACTTTTGCTGGTAAACAAGCAACCAATCGAATTACTGATGAAGATTTAAAAACTTTTATTATTAAAAATATTGCACTTTTCTTAGACAATCCACTTGATGCTACTAGTGAAAATAACATTGTTAATTTTAGAAGTTACCGTAATCCAGAAAGCGGAGAAATTAGTATTGATTTTTATTTAAATCGTTTTATGAATAGTGATGGGCATCCAATTAAAGGAGACAATCCTTCTTCAACCACTTTATTACCATCACCTCATTTTGTTTTATATGGTTTTGATAATACTGGTCTAACCACTGAGATACCAGAAAAAATTGCCACTGGATTAAGTGATATTATTCCTTCTAATGTTAAGAATAGTATTGATGATCAAAATCGTATTATTACTGGCATTATTGATAGTGGATTAATTACAGGAGTAGCTTATAAAGAAAAATTAAAACCTGAAGATCTTCGCATCAAGAGAATCATTAATTACAATGATGTATTAGGTGAAGTGGAATTAGCTTTAACTATTACTAATGGTAAGTATTGAAAAAATGCCACTGTCATTTCTTCCCAAGATGTACGTGTTACTATTACCGGATTACATTCTACTAAACCAACTGAATTTGCAACAATCCATGAGGTTGATGCTAGCAAAGTCTTTGCTAAGCAATATGCAAGTAATAATATTGATAAAAATGCTCTAGCTGATTTTATTGTTGATAATGTTCCTTTATTCTTACAAAATCCTGTAGGAGAGTTAAAAACAAGTAATATATTAAATATTGTAGTTGATGATGCTACTACTGATATCACTAAAGGAAGATTAGGAATTAATTTTGAAATTAATTCTTATATGGCTGATTATGGGCATTTAATTTCTCCTGAAGATAATTTAACGTTGAAATCACCAACATTTATTTTAACTGGATTTAAAGCTACTGGATTAACTACTGAAATTGTAGGCGGGGAATTAGATGATGTTGCTAATATTCTTCCTTCTACTGTAAAAAACAGTTATAGTAGCAAGGATCGGATTGCTAATGCGATTATTAGAAAAGGGTATATTCGTGATACTTCTTTCAATAAAAAAATTAGTGCCCGTGATCTTTCTTTAGATGTGGTTGATTTTAATGATAAAGAAGGTAATATCACATTAGCTATTACTATTCAAAATAATTTGTCTTGAGAAAATGGGAAACCAATTATGGCTAAAACTTTCCCACCTCTAGTATTTTCTCATCTAAATACAGTTTTACCAACCACTATTAAAACAGGCGTTGCACCGATTGTTGATAATGAATTAAGCAACTCAATTGCGATTGATTATTCAATTAATGAAACACAAAATTATGTTTTCCAACATTTAGAAAAATTTGTTGATAACCCTCCTGCTTCTTTAAAACTATCAGATGTAGTGATTCTTGATTTCAAGCAAAATTTAAACTTAGGACAAGTGACTTTTAAAATCGCTTTAAAACAATATATTAATGATACTAATGGACATTTAGTTGTGGATGCTAATGAAACTTCCACTCCACCATGATTAGTTTCAACTGATACTTTTGTTTTAAGTGGTTTTATGTATGGGGATATTTTTACTACTAGTGTTAAAACCAAAGAATTTAATTTAGAAGGTGTAAGTAATATATATGCTGAAAATGTGAGTGACTATGATGAAAGCATTAAACGTAGTATTTTAAAGAATATCCAACGAAATATTATTAATTTAGCCTATAAGATTGAACCAAGTGCTTTATCTACATATGATATTGATTATGAAATTGTGGCAGGTTCAAGTGTTAATAAAGATGGAACTTTAAAAGCTCATATTTTCCTTAAGAATAAAAAAGGATGAATTGAAGGGGTGACTCAACCACGACTTGATTTAGGTGAATTTACCCTTAAAGGATTTAAAACTATTGGATTAACAACTACTATTGATACTTCTACTATTACTATTAATGCTGGTCCTTTAAAAGAAATCTATGCGAATAACTTTGATAATACCCATGCCAATGATTTAAAAGATATCATTATCAATCAAAAAATCATTAAAAATACCACTCTTGGAGAAGCTCTTTATAAAACTGATATTAGTTTTGAAAACATTACTAATATCGATCCGGAAAAAGGTTCACTGACATTAAATATTGCCATTATTAATCAAAAGGCATGAAAAGATGGGGTTAAAGAAAATAAGCATATTTTTGAAAACATCAACATTGTTGGTTTTAAGAAATATGAAAAACCTGTGATGAAAATTAAAGAGATAGATATTAATAGTCTTCGTGATAGTATTTGAAAAAATCCTGATGGTTCAATCAACAAATTCTTTATGGTTGATTGAGAACAATATAAAGATAATACTCCTGGAGACCAATTAAAGGCTTATATTGAAAGTCATCAACAAACCTTTGTGGCTAATTATGATTTAAATAAAGATTTTGCAATTGGTAATGTTACTTATACTTTATCACCAATTGATAATACTGCTACCTTTACTGTGGAATATCTAAATCTTTATTTAACTAAGGATTACACCCCTGTGACACGAGAAGCAACTTATAAATTATTCTTATCACAAACTCCATCCATTAATTTAAGAACATTTATTTCTAAAAAAGAAATTAATGAAGTGATTACTTTATATGAAAATGATATCCCACAAATGAAAGAAACTCTAGCTAATATGATTTTTGAAAAATTAGATATCTATTTACGTGATCCATCTAACCAAAAATTCTTACCAGATACCATCGTAGCTAATCTTAATGAAATTTTAAACAAAGACAAAACCACTGCTGAAATTATGGATGCAATTTCTTATAATCCTATTGATAATATGCTTCAAATTAATAATATTTCATTATCAAGTGGTGCTTCCACTAGTTCTAGTATTATGGCTAATGGTTTTGAACAAAAAGTGGCAATCAATAAAACTCAAATAAGTCATGTTTCAGATAAAATTATTTATCTGCTTGTGGCTATCTTATTAGTAGTAATTATTTCATTAATTACTTGAAAAGTGATTGCTAAGAAACAAACTAAAAAATATTTAGAAGCTGATGATGAAAAAGAAGCATAAAGAACAATTGTATCACGGAATTGATGCCACTAATTTTAGCCGTAAAGAATACACTGATGAGGCCTTAGCACATCGTCTTTTATCGCCTTCTCAACTTCGTGAATATACCCAACTTGATGTTAGTGAACAACCACGTTTCTTAGCCAAACACTGATGTATTCGTGAAGCGCTTTTTAAAGCCTATAATTTTACTTGTCCATTAAATAGTATTGAGATGGTTTGAAATGAACAACACCAATTAGTATGTTATATAGATGGAATTGAATTTATTATTAGTATTTCTTATTGTGATGAGATAGTTTTTGCCAGTGTCCTAGGACATACTATCCATCATTAAAGGTTGATTATATTTACCTTTAATAATACGTGTATTAATGGTACTAAACATTCATACAAAACGTCAACGTGATATACCAGCCAATAATTCAGGATAAATTTTTAAATACTTATTATATAAGCGATATCCCATCATCAAGTAAATAATTGGTAGCGAAAGGATACCATAGATACCATAAGAAACTAAAAAGCCACTCATCCCATAGAAAAAACTATGAGACATAAACACTAAGAGGAATGAGACTCAAGTGAAGGCTGAGATATAGATTAATAAAATAACAATGAATAAACGATAATTTCTTTTAAAGAATTTAAAGTAGATGATTCTCATATTAACGGCTACTTCCATAAAAAAGTATGCCAGAATTCCATACCACATCGCGTTCATACTCATTTGACTAATTAACTGTAAAATAGTGGCATTAACTGGTAAATGCATATTTGGAGTTGGATTATGTCCGGGAGTCACAGGATCATGCATTCATTCAATATTACTGAATAATGAATTAACAATATCTTTAAAAGCAAAAGCAACAAATATGCCAATTGTTAATAAACTAATATTTAATAGTAAATTGTAACCTTGCATTTTTCTAGCTCTCGCAATTTTTTTAGAAAATTGTTTACAGTCCGCTAGACTGTAATCATTCATTGCAATATTGAAAGATTTAGATGGACTATAAATTAAATAGATAAAATTAAAAATCGTAAATTTCGAAAGAAATAAGGTAGAAAAGGTATATTGAGTTTGATCTTCTTTCCCTACATAATAAGAAGGTATTTGATATAAATATCCTAAACCTAAATCATGATGAGCATTTATTTGATAAGCATAAATAATGAATAAGGTTTGAATGATGTTAGCAATCATATAGACCACAATAAAAACTGAAGGCAATAAACAAGCAATCAATAAGTCTTTAAATAATTTAGGTTTAAAACAAATTTTATATCATTTAACATTTTGGTGATGGTAAGCTATTTTAAAAAAATATACCATTAAGAAACCAATGCATCTTAATCCGGTAACAATCACTAAGGGCACAGTAAAATTAAAAACAATGAAATGAATCCCAATTAAATGGAAACGAATAAAAACAACTATTAATACTAATTCAACAATCATCGAAAAACTACATCAGCTAATAATCTTAATTCAGTTAAAACCAGAAGTTAATGATAGATAAATAAAATAATTACCAATTAATAATAATGATAGATACAAAACATTCATTCCAGTAAATTGGTAAATATAACGACTAACAGTAGGTTGTTTATTATTGGCTTTTAGTTGAATAAAAACCACCGAGGTCAAGACAAAAATTAACATTAAAAGCATAATGGTAATTAGTAAAAGAATTAAACCAGTATCAACTAACTCTTTTGGTTGACTACGACGACTAGCGAAATTTATGTATTTTTTTTGCTTATGGATAATTTGACAAATAATAATAGTCCCAAAGTTAATGATACTAAAGAAAAGTGTCTGTACATATCCAATAGCAATGAATACTTTAGCTTTTTCCATTCCTACTTCATAAGCTAACTCATGAGTAAAATCTTTTCCATAGAAAAATAAACAAATATTACCCACTAGTATTGGTAGATAGGCTAATGCATACAAGAAAACAATCCTTAAAAACTTGACATGAAAACTTACGTCATCATTGGTTTTACGAGGATTGTAATGTTTAAGAAGATCAATTTTTTTAGTTAAATGTGGTTGGAGATTCACTCTTATTTTCCAGTTTGTCAAATAACATAATCAATTTTTTTATTATTAGGATTGTTAGTTAAAGAATCTTTTAATTTAGAAATAATTTTTGTTTTATCAATATTTCATTCATATTCTTTAATTCTAAAAGTACTATATCCTCGATCTTCAAGGAAATATTGACGATCGATATCTTCAATCATTTCTTTAACAGAACGATTAGTTTTTCAAGGTTCAATAATAATCGCTTTTACAACATTATTAGTTTTTCTATCAACAATCACTAAATCAATTTGTTTTGAACCAACAATATAGTCATTGACAATCTTATATTTTTCAGATAATACTTTAATTAAATCACCACAGATTTCTTTAACAATTAATGAACTAAATACCATATTCTTGGTTTCAGCAGCTGGTTCATTTTTAGGAGCTTTAGCTTGTAGTGCAGCTTCTTTTTTGGCATTAACTACTTCACTTGCTTCTTCAGCAGTTACCACTGCTAATTCTTCGTTGGTCATTTCAATTGTATCAATTGATCTGTTTTGTTCGATACCATCAATATATTCCACGAATTTTTTGAAGATAATGGCATTCTTGTTATTGATGTTACCAACTTTAATTTGATCACCATATAAAGACTTCACAATAATCATTTTCTTCTTAGCTCTAGTAATGGCAACATTTAATCGGTTGCTTCCACCTTTAGCAATTAATGGACCGAAATTAGATTTGATGATTCCATCAATGTTTCTACCATAAGAAACAGAAAGAATAACTAAATCACCTTCATTCCCTTGAACATTTTCTAGGTTAGTAATAATTACTTTATTATTGTCAAATTTTCTTCTTAAATCTTCAGGGAAAGAATTTTGTTTTTCAAAAATCATACTTTCAATTAATTGTGATTGTTTAGCATTGAAAGTAATAATTAAGATTTTTTCATAATCTTGATATCTTTCTACTAATAATTGAATGACTTTATCAGCTTCTTGTTTGTTAGTTTGGTCTCAAATACCATTAACATTGAAGACTTCAATTCCTTTTGATGTTACATCAGCTTTAGTAGCAACTTCTAGGGAGTTGTTGTAAATGAATTTATTTGAGAATTCAATTAATTCTTTAGAGTCAGAACGGTAGTGGTTCTTTAAATGGTATTCATTTCATCATGAAACCTTAGCTCTTTCAAGTAAAGATTCAACTCTATCAAAGTCATCGATATCAAATTCTTCACCATTAGCTTTTGACATAAAGAATGAAGAAGGTCTTAATTGTTTGTCATCCCCTGATACTACTTTAATATCAGTACGATAAACTAGAGGGTATGATCTTTCCAAAGAAATTTGGCTGGCTTCATCAAAGATACCATAATCAAATTCGTTTTGAGTTAAAGGAATCATATCAGCCACATTGTCTGGACGAGCAACTCAAATTGGGAATAATTTCTTTAAAGCTGCATAGTATTTTTTTACAAATTGGGCAATTGGTGGATTTGTTCCACTAGAAGCAATTCTTAACAAGTTAGCAATTTCATCTTTGTCATCTTTTGATAATTTAGTTAAATAGTTTCTTAAGTTGTTAATGTATTTTTTAAAGGTAATTTCTTCAACTAGTGATGCTGCTCTAATTTCTTCTCTTCTTAATTGGGTAATAATATCATTTAAGTGAATTCCCTTAATTTCTAAGAACATTGGGATATCTCTAATAATATCATTTCACATTGCAACTACTTTTAATCTAGTAAATTGTTCGTTGTTAATAGGGGTAGTAACTAATTGCATTACTGGTTGTACTTTATTTAAATCAAAGATAATTAATTGGTTTAAATATAAGTATCTGATGTAAGGTAAAGAAATTCATTCTCATTCATCAATAATGTTTTGAATAGCAGGGTCAAATACTTCTTGAATAGTTGCTAATGATGTTAAGAATTCATCATCAAATTTTCAAAGTTCTTTATATTTAATCAATTCTTCCACTTGTTTAAATTCCAAGATTTCTTTATTCTTAGCAAAATCTTCAAACATTGGAATAATGTTATTCATAATTTTAGCATTTTTCTTAATGTCTTTTAAAGGTAGTGTAGAATGTTCGATATCTGAAATAATAGAACCGTTGTAAATGAATTCACAGAAAATAACTTCTTTTAATTCAATTTCTTTAGCATTACTAAAAGCATCTAGGAAACGATTAATATTATTAGAGTTAGTTGATAAGAAGTCTAATCAATTTTCTTGTCTTAATTCAGCTTTATATTTATCAGTGAATTTTTCTGCAATACTAATATTTTCTAAAATTTGTTCTTTAGTTAAAGATTTTAGATTAGGAGTTTTTTCCAATACTTTGTGTTTAAATTCAAAGAATGATTCTAGTAATGATAAGAAGTTTTTCTTTTCTTTGTATGAACGATCTAAGAAGTTAGATAATTCTTTACCTTTGTATTTTTCTAAGAATTCAAAGTATTCATTAATCTTTTTATTTAATTTATCACCACCAAGCAGATATTTTTCAACCAATTTGTTATTGGCAGCAATTTTTTGTAAAACATTCTTTAAATGTTTAGACAATTCTTCTGAAGTCATTGTTTCTTGCAAATTGTATTTCTTGATAAATTTCTTGAATTTCAAATATTCATTAAATAAATCATCAACTTTTGCAAAGTTAAATTGGTGATAGATCTTGTTGATAGCTTCAAATAATGTTGTATTAGTAGAGAAACCTTCAATGTTAATGTTTTGTAATCATTCATTAACAATTTGTTCTCCTAATTCATTTTTAATTAGTTGGAATTCACTATAGTCTAATTTATAGATACCATCAGTAAAATCTTCAATTGTTCAATGTTTTTTTACAATATTTAATAATTCAACATATCAATCTTGATAATTCTTAAAGAACATTAATTCATCAGTGTCAAATTTAATTGGTTCAATAGTAGCATTTCTTGAGAATTTAGTTGGTTCACGGTATCATTGTGTTCCTAATAAAACGTTTAAGTTATCAATTTTTTTATAGAATTCTTCTTTTTTATCAGTTTCACAAATATAAAGAGCGAATTGTGAAAGAGAATTAATTCTATTAGTTAAAACATCAAGCGCTGCTTTCTTTTCAGAAACTAATAAAGTTGATTTACCTTTTATTAAAGCATTGACAATAATATTAGCAATTACTTCTGATTTTCCAGTTCCTGGAGGACCATAAATTAAAGTAGATTGACTTAAAGCAGAAGAAACCGCATATTTTTGATAAATGTTAAGTGGTTTATCAATTTCTACTAATGAAGGATCTTTAATAATCTTATCTTCAAAATATTTATTAGATTTGAAATTAGCTTCCATTTGTGATTCAAAAGGGTCAGCGTCCATATCAATCATTGCTTGTAAATCGTTCTTTAATGATGAACCACCTGGTTCGAAGATTCCTAATAAAGCAGAAGGTTCGACAGTTAAAGTGGTAGAATCAGCAATAATTTTCTTAGCATCTTCTTGAACGAAATTAACTAATACATTGTTTTGATATTTAATTTCATAACCTACCATTTCAGAGAAACGTTCAATGTTTTGTTCTAGGTTTAATGATAAAAGTAAATCTTCTCCAGAAATATGAGAGTTATATTCTTTTTTCATAATTACTTGAATCTTTTCGTTAACAATTGGTTCATCTTGTAATTTTCTTAAGAATAATTTATTTCCTTCTTCAACAATTTCACACTTATAAATTACTAAAGGAGCTTTAATAGCAAGATTATCATTAAGTTTTCCTCTTAAGAATTGGTAACCTATATATAAAGGTCAAATAGTAGTATCTTCTGCATATGTTTTTGCATTTCTATTAAGTGAAATGAATTGACGTTTAAAAGCTTTCATTTGATCAGCATAGTAGTTAGTGCTTTTCTTTTTATTTCCTTCAAAATCTTTTCGCAATTCTCTTTCTCTATTTTCAGTCATTGTGAAATTGTTTTCATTCACAATTGCAATGAATTCATCTGGAGTTTTAGAATGTTTTAATTGATCTTCAAACATCACAATTCCACTAGCAGCAGAAATTTCTAGATTGGAAATTTCACCATTAATAAATTGCATAAAATCATCCTTCTTAACATACTTAGAAATATCAATATGTCTTGGAGTGATTGCTGACTTTACACAGTAGTCAATTGGATTAAACGTTACAAGATTAAGTAGTTTTTGTTTTATTGCCTTTTTCATATACCCTCGATTTTAAACTATTATTAATTTTACTTTAAAAAAAGTCATTATTAAAATAAATAAGGGTTTATGCGCTAGATATAAGATATTTATTATTAATAATAAAGAAAATAGAAAAAAATTAGAAAAAATTAGAAACTATTTTTTTCATAACAAGCTTTAAGAGCTTCTAGAATAATTTGTGAATCATCTTCACTAATTGCAGGAATTTGGATTTCACTAGATTTTTGAGAATTTTCAGAATACAAGATAGCGTGGTTAATATCACGTAAATTAACCGCTAATGTATCATTGATAATTTTCTTAGAAATATCAAGTGAAGCTTTGAATAAAATTTGTAGTGGATATTTAAAGTTATTATAAGTAATAGCATCCACAGATTTATCAAAAGTAATAATGGTCATTCCACAAGCTGATGCTTGTTGAACTAGTTCTTGAATATAACCTTTAACTTCAGCATTAACAGCACACAATTGGTTACAGTCATTAATTAAAATCACCTTGAAAGGTAAATTAGCATTGGTTAGAGAATTGTAAGAATAAATGTCTTTCACATTTTTCTTTTTAAAGCTTTTGATTAAATCATTATTTTCTTTAATTAGTTTCTTTAAAAAACTAATCACTTCTTTAGTGGTTGCTAAATTAGTTTTTTTAAAATTAGGCGAAGCAAAGCTTTCTAATTGTGTACTCTTAGTAGATAAATAGTAAATATTTAACTGTTGAGTTTTGTATGTTCAAGACAATGAATAAATAATGTTATTAATCAAATTATTAATATTCTTATCCTTAGGATCAAAGACGCCAATAAAATTGTTTTTTCTTAAATTTAAAATTAAAGGAACGTTATCATTGTTAGCAAAGGCAATGTCGAAAGGTTTATCATAATTGATAAATAAATTCTTCTTTAAGTTATTACTAGAAAGGTTTAATTCTTTATTGAAAATAATATCTAGTGAATTCATTTTATATTTGATTTGATAATCATAATTATTTAATAGTTGTTTAAATTCATGTCCTAAATTAGTAAAGCTAGCATAAGTATCATCATCAATTAAATATTTGATACAAAATACCTTAGGACTATCACTAACACTACTTTTAATAAAAGATAATTGATGTTGGGTAAAGAAAGCTAGGATATCAACCTTTAGTTTTTCAACATCTAAATTTTTATTCATTGCTAAGGTTTCGAAATTTAAGTGTTGTTTTTTTCAATCAGCAGTAATTGAATTTAAATAAGTGGAATCAACTATTATTCCATCCTCACTCGATGGTAAGACGTTAGGATTAGCATTCAATTCACCATTTACAGAAGCATTGACTAATCCTTCTTCAACAACGTCGGTAGGTTTTGCTTTTTTATGTTTAAAAAAGGCAACTAATTTTTCACGATGTTTAGTAGCAATTAATAGATAAAGTCCAATTAATCCAGCCACAGAAAGAATCATAATGATAATGTTTGATAAGAAGCCCACTGTGACACCAACAATCCCACCATTAACATAAATTCTGGTAACTCCGTCCTTACCTTCGGTTAGAAAAGGATTGAAGTTATTACCATCTAAAGGGAAAATATGAAGTTTTCAAAAATCAAAATATTCACTAAATAAAGCCGGACCACCATTTTCGTGAACAAATACTTCAATTGATGAGAATAAACAAGATAATAAGAAAGTAGTTAATGAAAGCACTAGAATAGTTCGCTTTGAATAAAGAGGTTTCTTCAACTTCTTACATCAATAGCAAATAATAATGGTTAATAAATAGAAGTAAGGAATGAATTTAGCTCATCCAAATCAAAAACTAAAAAAGATAGCATCTAAAAATTCTCCCACATAGGGAACTCTCGTTAAAGAGATTAACATAAAAATAAATATTACTATAGATGATATTAGAAATATCTTGTGTCTTTTCTTAGCTGGATCAATGACTTTTTGAGCAGTTTCTTGTTTGTCTTTTCTCATACTAATATTTTACAACATACAATTATTTTATTTCAATTAATGATAATAGTACTAATGGACGTTTATCAAATGCTTTGGTACAAGCTTTAGCAAAAGCTTTTTTAATATTAGTTGAAGATTCTTTAAAATCAATAGTTTTGTCTTTTTTAAAAATAAAGTAATCCATAATATTTTCTCTAAAATTTTCCTTTAATGAATTGAAAGTAGTTAGTGTTTTTGTTTCTTTTTCACTAATAAAACCTTTTTGGTCAATATCAATAGCACTTAAAATTTCCCCATGCTTATTAATTAATAAACTAATGGTGACTACTCCAGAAGTTAACATTTGTTGTCGTTCATGAATCACTGAAGAAACTAAATCATTACTTCCAGAAGAGTTTAAAGGAACTAGTTCTAATTGCATTTGATGAGTCTTTGGATTGAATTCACCATTTTCAAATGATGCCACTTCACCATTTGATAGTAAAATCACGTGGTCTTTACGCATTCATGTTTGATTAATGACATTCGCATATTCAATCATTCCCATATATAAACCACCTACTGGGATAACATATTTAGGTTGTACTAAAGAAATTAAAAATTTATGGTCTTCATTTGAAGGTTCTAAAGGTAAGTAGGTTTTAGGAAGAGTAATGTAATGAACATCAGCTTTAGAAATGTCATCTAATAACACAGAAATATTACCTTCAAATCCATTGATGATTTGTGTACCTAAAACAAATAAATCATTTTCTTTAAAAGTGATAATTTCATCTTCACCATTTAAAATCCGATCAATTTTAGCGATTAATTTTTTAGGTTCTTCACTAATCACAATAATTGGGTTTTCACATGTGCTTATTTCACTTAAAGAAATAGATAATAAATGTTTATTACTAAACATTCCATTTTTAACACAAGCTTGGAATAAATTAATACTATCCTTAGAATAAATAACAAATGGTCTTTGATATTTTTTAGCAGCTTGAGCAATGTTTAATAAAGAAAACATATCGTCATTGTATAAACCAATAATAATTCGTGAAGATGTATCTGAAATGATTTTTTCATAGAATGATTTATTGTTATGGAAAGGAGCGGTAAAGGTTTGTGATTTGTGAACAATTCCAGTTTGTGTAATCATTAATAGGACAGGAGAATCTTTAATAATAGAACGAATATTGTGGATTTGAGAAAAGAAGACTTTTGATTTATCGTGACATAAAATATAGTTATCTAAATACACAATACAACCATCAGGAGTTTTAATTACAAATCCAACAGAACCTGGTAAAGCATTATAAATTCTAAAAGCAACAATTACATGATTATCAATGATAATGTCACGCATTGGATTAACTACAATAAAGTTTAGCAATTCAGGATAGTTACGATTACGATTACATTTATAAAGATGGTTTAATATAATAGTTTTTCCAATATCAGTGGTAATGATAGGAATATCAAAACCAATTCTTTCTAATAGAGTGGTTAATGAACCAATATTTGTTGAAGATGGAGTACCAAAGAAAATACCTTTAATACGTTGTTTATTTTCGACTAAATAACGATAATCAGGAATGATTTTATTAATTCCTAATGATTCGTTTAATTTTTCTTCAATTCCGGTGTTAAAAATAAAGATATCTTGATCAATTTCAAGTACATAACAATGCTTTGCTTTTTGATCTAATCCACCTAGTGCAACAAAATTTATTTTTGACATATATCCTCACTTCCAATTATTTTAAAAAATACATCTCACTATAATCATATTGATTGTTAAAATTATTATACTAAATTATTCATAAAAATTTTTGATAAATATTGTACATATCAAAACCTTTGAAGATTTTTGCTGATAAATTCTAAGTAACTGATAGTAATGCAACTCATTCACTAATGGTCTAAAAAAAACTATTTTTTTATGTAATATCGATAAAAAATAAATTAAAATTAATTTATGAAAAATTCAAAAGAAGTTACTAAAGAAACCATAGTTGAATTTAAAAACGTATTTTTCTCTTATCAAAATGACAACCATTATAACCTAAATGATGTAAGTTTTACCATCAAGGAAAATGAGTATTTGTGTATCATTGGTCATAATGGTTCGGGAAAATCTACTATTTCTAAAGTTCTTTCTGGTTTATTAAAACCAGCATCTGGGGATATTTTTATTAAGGGTGAAAAAGTTACCCACAATAATATTATGCGTTTAAAAAAGAATATCGGGATTATCTTTCAAAATCCGGACAATCAATTTGTTGGTATTACTGCTGAAGATGACATTGCCTTTGGATTAGAAAACTATATGATACGGAATGAAAAGATGCAAGAAATCATTGAAACCTCTGCCAAGATTATTGATATTACTCCTTTATTAAAAAAAGAAGTACACGCCTTATCAGGAGGACAAAAACAAAAAGTCGCTATTACTTCAATTCTTTCTTTACTACCTTCTGTGATTATTTTTGATGAATCAACTTCAATGTTAGATCCACGTGCTAAGAATGAATTAAAAGCTTTAATGTACTTTTTAAAAACCGAACTTAATAAAACCATTATTTCCATTACTCATGATATGGAAGAATTGAAACAAGCTGACCGAATTATTTTTATGTCTAAAGGACAAATTATTGCCAATGATGAACCTTTAAAATTATTATTTGATTACCAATTTATGAAAGAACATGCTTTAGATGTACCTTATGATTTACAAGTAGTACATGCTTTAAAAGATTTAGGTGTGAATATTGAAAAGACTTTAGATCATCAAGTATTAATTAAAAAGGTGGCCCAATGAAAGTAAATAATAATGCGATTGTTATTGAAAATTTATATACTATCTATAATGAAAAGACTCCCCAAGCTTTTTTAGCTTTAAGAAATATTAATTATGCTTTTGAAAAAGGGAAGATTTATTTCATTATTGGTAAATCAGGGTGTGGAAAATCTACACTACTTTCTTACTTTAATGGTTTATCTTATCCTAAATATGGAAGTGTGAAGATTAATAACTTTAATCTTGAATCAAAGAAAAATTTAAACGAAATTATCCATGCTGAAATTTATGCTGAAAATTTAGATTTATCTCACAAGTTTAAAAAAAAATATGATGCTTCAAAACACAAAATCATTATTTTGCAATGTAGTGCAGATGCTAAAAAATACCCGGTGTCTTTAAAATTTAGCGCTACTAAAAGAGACCAAGTTTATGCCATTAAAAATATTAAAAAAATGTTACCTTTATCTCACAAGACTTTGCAATCTAAATTCTTTGCATTAGTTGTAGATAAAGAATATGTTAGTGATTATCCTGTTATCAATATGAATGATGTAAAAGATTATTCATCATCTTACTTTACTGGTAAACGATGGGAAAAACATAAAATAAAAAATTATAAAGAGTTAAGAAAACAAGTGGGGGTAGTTTATCAATTCCCTGAATATCAATTATTCAAATCAACCATTTTAGAAGATGTAGCATTCGGTCCTATTAATTTAGGATTTTCTAAAGAAGAAGCACATCAAGCATCAATTAAAACTTTAGCAAAACTAGGGATTGGTGATGAATATTTAGATAAGTCTCCTTTTGGTTTATCGGGAGGACAAAAAAGAAGAGTAGCCTTAAGTGGTATTTTGGCAATTAATCCTGATATTTTAGTATTTGATGAACCAACGGCTGGATTAGATCCTCAGGGTGAAAGAGAAATGTTACAAATTATGTTAGATGCGAAGCAAGAAGGAAAAACAGTGTTTGTGGTAACCCATTCCATGGAACAAGTGTTAGAAATTGCAGATGAAGTGGTTGTTATTGATGATGGACAAATTATTAAGGCTGGAACTCCTTATGAAATTTTCAATGATGAAAAGATTACTGAAATTGCTTCTGTAGTCCTTCCTAAAACCATTAGTTTTATCAATGATTTAATTAAAATTGATAAAAAATATGAAATACTATATAAGTATCAACCACGGAATGCTAAAGAGTTAGCTAATTGTTTATTAAAAATTAAGAAAGGTCAGCATGCTTAAGAAACTTTTTTCTAGTAATAGTGAAAAATTCTCAATGAACAAGTTGCCACTTAATAAAAGGGTGCATCCTGGGATTAAGTTTTTTTGTTTCATTATTATGGTAATTTTTGCTTTTATGGCTAATACTTTCTTTACTTTAATTATTTTTACCTCTTTTTTATTATTGCTATATGGATTATGTAAGATTGGTAAAAGAAACTTTATGGCAATTTTAAAGACGATGCTCATTATGTTTAGTATCTTTTGTTTAATTAACTGAATCTTCTATAAGAATCCTGTGTGTTTTAGTATTGAAAACTTTAATATCCTTGGTTATCAAAGTTATTTACAGAAATTAGATTGAGCTCAATCTAATGGTGATATTTATATCTCAAAAATATGAGGAGGGAATGTTTTACCTTTAGGAAATGCGATTACTCAAGATATGGTTAAATATTTTGCTGATCCTGCTAATGATATGATGAATCATATTAATAAATGAGCAACTGCTAATGGTTATGATGAAAGTAAATTAACACCTTTTCTTAATGGTAGTTTATTATCATGATTAGATACTGCAGATAAGAAGAAAGTTTTTGTTTATTTAATGAACAATAAGTTTACCTTTGAAGGAATCAAATATAATGTTTATTTTGTTCATGCCTTAGGTAGTAGTGATAGTATTGTTTATAACCCTTATATGAGTGCTATCTATAACACTAATTGATATACCTTAAGTCCATGTGCAATTATTAGAGCAGCTTATATTTCTATTAAGATTACTTGTATTTTATTAGCGAGTGCGATGTTAACTGAAACTACTACATCTGTCGAACTTTCTACTGGATTAGAAACCATCCTTTCGCCTTTAAAGATTATTAAATTCCCTGTCAATGAAGCAGCCACTATTATTGCCGTAGCGATTCGATTTATTCCTTCTTTATTATCTGAATCTAAAAGAATTTTAAATGCCCAAGCTTCCCGGGGTGTGGATTTTAATAATGGAAATATCTTTGTTAAACTAAAAGCCTTAGTTTCTTTAGTTGTTCCTTTATTTTCGATTGCTTTCAAAAACTCGGATGAATTAGCGAATGCCATGGATGCTCGAGGTTATGATCCCAAAGCTTACCGTACTAAGTATCGAATTTTTAAATTTTCAATGTATGATTTCTTTTTAGTTTTATTAGTGGTCTTCTTTGCTTCTTTTGTCGCGGCTATTAAATTTACCAATGTCTTCTTTGTTTTCTTTGGAATAGCTGAAGGAGAATTAGCTTTCTAATGAATTATAAGGTTACCCTTACTTATAAAGGTACTCATTTTCATGGGTGGGCAATTCAAAAAGATGTTTTTACCATCCAAGGATATTTAGAAGATTTATTGGAAGAATTATTTCATTTAAAAATTAAAATTAATGCTTCAGGGAGAACAGATGCTTATGTTCATGCCATTGGACAAGTAGTAAGCTTTAAACATCCGGAATTAAACCTGCGCCCACAAGCTTTAATGAAAGCTATTAATTCAAAAACGAATAATGATGTGAAGGTGGTTAAAGTAGAGGTGGTAGAAGATGAATTTCACGCCCGCTTTTCTGCTCATTCTAAAACCTACTGTTATAAAATTAATACCAATAAGCATTATAATGTTTTCGAACATGAATTGGTTTATCAATACAACCAACTGATTAATATTAAAAAAATTAAAAAAATATTACCCCTTTTTATTAAGAAACAAAACTTCTTATCTTTCTCTACTTCCACCATTAGTGATACTGTGCGTGAAATCTACGATATTAAAATTAAACAAGTAGATGATTATGTCATGATATATGTCACAGCTAATGGTTTTTTACGTAATATGGTAAGAATGATTGTGGGAACTTTCTTAGCCTACAATGAAGGTAAAATTAGTGAAGAAACCATTATTGATGCTTTTGCTCATCCTATTAAAGGAAAATCTATTTACAAAGCTCCCGGTTGTGGTCTATATTTATTAAAAGTCATCTATTAAGATAAAGTGAATATGATAAAATCATAATACATATATTTAAGGAGTTATTTATGCAATTTAAATTTAAGAAATTAATCCCTAATGTGATTGGGATTAAACTACCAGCAATCGAAGGTGATGCTGGATATGATTTGTATGCAGCTGAAGATAAAATTATTCCAGCGCATGGTAGTGGAAGTGTTAAAACTGGCATTGCCGTCCAATTACCACCAGGTTATTGATTTGAAATTATGCCTAAATCAGGGTTAGCAACTAAACATGATATTAGTGTTCATAATGGAGTAGTGGACAATGGTTATCGTGGTGAAGTGATTGTTCATCTTTATAATCATGGTAAAGAAGATTATTCTTTTAAGAAAGATGATAAAATAGCCCAAGGGGTTATCCGCCAACAAATTGTTATTGAATTAGAAGAAGTTGACACTCTTAGTGATACTTCAAGAGGTAGTCAAGGTTTTGGTTCAACCGGTAAATAATTATTTTACCACCGGATATTTCATTTTTAAGCAAGCTGTGGCTAGAATATGTCCTTCACTAGCTTGATAAAATTCATTGATTCAATAACCAGGTTTTAAGTCTAACATTGTATCTAAAGCATAGACAGTTATTTGATAGGTATGAGTCTTATCAGGTGGAGCACATCCGCCATAACCACTAAAATTAGCATCACTTTCATTTCCTAAAAGAGGTGAACTTCAAGATGTTTTTGATTGAATTAAATTTGGTTGCAAACGACTAGCATCTTCTTCTAGACACATTAGTTGCGGATCAATGTTAATTACTCCTCAATGGATTCAACAAAAACCACAAACTGGAATGGCATCCGGATCATCAAAAACTAAGGCGATACTTTTAGTGTTTTCTGGTAAATCTTCTCAAGCAATATGGAAAGATTTTAAATTAATACCATTAACAATATCATTAGTATTTGGAGTATTATTACCAAATGCTAAATCTAAATATCCATCCTTGACGTTGTGTGAATAAATCTTCATAATATTTCTGCTTTATTTTTTTTGATGAGGTTGTTGTTGATTTGATTGTTGTTGATTTGATAGTTGATCTTCTACAGTTTTAAGTCTTCGCAACATTGCTTCATTATGATAACCACTTTTATATAATTCTTCAATTTGTGTATCTTTACAATTGATAATACCTTCTTTTTCGCTAATCAATTGCTTAAGTTGAATAATTTCATTGTCTAAATCACTATTTTTTTGTACTAAAGCTTCATTTAGTGAAGTTAGTTCACGAATTTTTTTGATTAAATCATCTAAGAAACTATCTACTTCATGGGGGTCATATCCCTTAGCACGAGAAGAAAACTTTTTAGTAATATATTTATTTATCAAATCTTGATTATTCATCTTATTACTCCTTACTAGGATTATAAAGACCAGTGATTTGTGCAGTCAACTCTTCTAAAGAGATAGCATTAATAATATCAGTTGTTCCAAATTGATTTTTTAAGTGTTCAGGGATATCCATTGGTACATTATCGACAATCATGTCACCTGTTTTTTCAATATAATGGAAATTATATGTGTTATCAGGGTTTTTCTTTAAATTATAGTGATAACTAATTTCAGTTTTAACCTTAACAATCTTTTTTACTTTTGGTTTATTAGGGTCTAAAGCAAATTTACGTAGTTCACTATAACTAACATCAATCATAAATTCATCGTTTTTTATACCAAAATGTGAGATATAGTTATCTACATATAAAGAGCTACCATTAGTACCTTTTTGAGCAGCAATTTTCTTTTCCAAATAGGTTCTATTATTATCAATCATTTTGTTTAAATCTGTTTCTGAGAATAGTGGTCTAATAAGATCACTAGGTTGATATACTGATTGACCAACAATCACATTACATGTAACATCACTCGGAAAAGTTGGATCAACAACCTGTTCACCACTACCACCAGATGAACAACTAACTAAGGAAGAAGATAACCCAACGACTCCTCCAATAGCACCAAATAATAATAATGATGTTCAAAGTATTTTATGTTTTTTCATATGTAGGTCCTAATTATTATTGCGTGGAGGGTTTTCGATAGCTGCTAATAGTTTTTTTATTTCTTTTTCATCACCAGGGATTATTGTTAATCCATAATCTTCCGATCTTGCATAAGTACCTACATTAGGATGTGCATCATCCATAAATTTCTTTACATTATAAGAAAAAGAAGAATTAGATACATAAGAATAGTTTGATAGATTAAACATTTGTACATATAACATATCAGCTGTATGACGATATTCTATCAATTGAGAGCCGTGACGAATTTCTGGTATTTCTACTTGTAATGCTTTAAATCTTAAAATTAATAAGTTATCTTTTAAATAATAAGAACTATAGTGAGCATAAGTACTAGCATTGGTTGGGTTGTTATTTCTATCTAATAATGCCTTGTTTGCAGTGCTTCAATTATTTAATATTTTATTTAATCTATCTTGAGTAAGACCAAATTTATCGACAACCCCACTAGCACAAGTTTCAGGTTTGTAAATAGGGTCATTATTATCAGCACCTGCTAATGCATTTAGGGGATAAATTTCTTTTTGCATAAAAATAGTCAATTCTTCGGCATTTACAAAACGTTTACTATTTTTTTGATCAGTTAGCTCACCTTTGTTATCAATTTGATATTTGGCATCACAAGAGTAAGATTTGTTAGGGTTAAAAAGATCATCTTGAGGTGTTGGCATTCCGGTATTTTTACCCTTTAAGTTAAATGTTCATGTATAAACAAAAGGTTTAGCTTTATTATTTTGAGAAAGTGTTCCACGATAAACAATCGATAATACAAAATCATTTAAACTAACAGTTATCTTAAAGTCTTTATCACTAATATTATTATTTTTGAATTCTGGTGAAGATTTAGCTTTTCACATTTGGTAGTCTCTAATAATTGACAATGAAGATTCTTTGATGAAAGGTATTAAACTATTGTTAGGACTATAAATTACATCTTGTTCAGTCTGTGAGCCACTGCTACAACTTACTAATGTACTAGTAGCAAGAGTAACAGGCAAAATACTAGCGAATACTAAAGCTGTATTCAATCAAATTTTTTTTCTTAATTTCATATTAAACACCAAATCCTCAATATAATTATTATATAATAATTATCAAAAATTAATGAAAGAAATAAATTAAAAAAAATACCCCAATTAATGGGGTACTAAAAACTATAAGCCATGTTCTGTTCGGACTGGTTATTTATCTAGTTATCACTAACTCCATAGCATCGTTTCTGCTTCACTAGCTATAGTTCCCTTACCAAAATTTAGGTTTCTCACTTGTGGGGTTTACCGCGTTTCATTTTAATAATCACTTATTAAACTCGTCTCTGTGGCACCTTAGCAGTTTCTAAACATCTACGAGAGATCTTTTAACTGGCCTTAATTAGTTTCCTAATCATATGCTTTATCTTTTATATGCATACACAAACGCTACAATCATCACAGACTGTGTGAGCATGGACTTTCCTCTACATTTTCATGCAGCAACCAGTAGTTTTTAAGGAATTTAATTATTTACTTAAAATACCTTCTAATAAAATTTCTTCTTCTTTCATTGGTATTCTTGCACCTTTAGGTTCATCTTTAGATGCTTTGTCTTTTCCTTTAGCACCTTTCGAATCATTGGCATGCATTTCTTTTTCAGCTTGTTCAGCTTCGAGCAAGTCTTTATTAGCAATTGTGAAAGTATTATCTTTTACATCTTTACCTGCCAATAAGTCTTCAAGAATAGGTGGCTTCTTATCTTCTTTTTCTTCAAAAATCATTTTATCTAAGAAAGCTTTACGACAAGTTAAATCTTTTTCCATTGTAATTAATTGTTTTTGTACTTCAATTAATTTTTTCACATGTTTTCGAATAGTCCGAACATCGGGGTTGGTAGATAAATCTAACTTATCTATTTTCATTTTTGAGAAATCATATTTGATATATCTGGCATTTTCACTAAAAATATCATATTTTCTTTCAGGAACAGGTTCATCTAAATTAGTAGGATTACTCATTATATTAGGTTGTGGAGTACCAAAACTAGGTTTTCCTGCTACTCCTCCAGGAGGTGGTGGCATTCCGCCAGGTGGTGGAGGAGGAGCAAATCCAGGAGCTTTAGGAGTTGCTGGTGCATTTCCAGGTGCAGGTGGTGGAGGCATTTTACCCGGAACACTTGGGGGAGGAGTTCCTGGAGCTGGGGGAGTTGGTACACTAGCAGGCTTTACATCTTGCTTTTTATCTTTTTTACTAAATAATCCCATATATGTTTTTCCTTTAAATATTACACAATACATATATATTATAGCAAATTAAGTTTTTTTCAAGGTGGTGGAAAGCAACTTCTTTAGTATAATTTCTATATGGATAAAATATTACCTACCCTACAACCTTGAATTCAAACAACATTTAAGAATATGCATTTTAAAAGTTTGACTGCCATCCAAAAACAAGCTATTCCGATTTTATTAAAGGGAAAGAATTTAGTTGCCATTAGTGCAACAGGAAGTGGCAAGACTTTAGCTTTTTTAATGCCAGCATTAAATACCATTGTGTTTAATGATGATATCCAAATCTTAATTATTAACCCCACTCGTGAACTAGCCCAACAAACAACCCAAGTATTAAATAGTTTTGTAAAGAATGCTCCAAATTTAAGAATTGTTGATATTGCCAAAGATAATGTCGATGATGCGATTAATAAAATTCAAAGTAAAAAAC
The DNA here is from genome assembly GCA_020024735.1 of Mycoplasmataceae bacterium. Taxonomy (GTDB): domain Bacteria; phylum Bacillota_I; class Bacilli_A; order Mycoplasmatales; family Mycoplasmoidaceae; genus Mycoplasma_L. Next base: position 30,974 of record JAHHTI010000003.1, read on the forward strand.
CACAAGTAGTGGTAGCAACACCAACGAAATTAAAACAGATTGCTACTACCCAACAAATTAACTTTCATCAGTTAAAGCATTGTATTATTGATGAAGCAGATATGTTGATGGATTTAGATTTTTGACATGAAATCGAAGAATTCTTTGAAATTTATGATCATCCTCAATTAGTGAAATCCGCATGAAGTGCTACTTTACATGAACAACTTGCCATTAAATTAAAAAAGATTTTTAAAGACACCCAAATCATCCAAATTGGTGAATCTATTTATCAAAATAAAAAAATTCATCATCATATCATTCAAACGAATGATAATTTCCAAACATTAAATTCCTTAATTGCTAAGCATTTTTATTTATGTCTGATTTTTGCCAATACCAAAAAAGAAGTTGATGCTATTTATGATTTCTTGAATGAACAACAAGTAAATGTGATTAAATTACACGGTGATCTTTCTAAACGTGAAAGAGCCAAAAATTATAAAGATATTAAGAAACTTAAATACCAATTTATTGTTGCTAGTGATTTAGCATCAAGAGGAATGGATATTGATGGGGTAAGTACAGTTATTTCATGAAACATTCCTAATACTTTAGATTGGTATATTCATCGTTCTGGAAGATGTGGTCGTGGTAAGTATACAGGTGATTCTTACATTATTCACGATGGGAGTAATTTTAAAGCCATTGATAAATTGATGCAAAAGCATATTGACTTTGATTTCTATGTTCAAAAAGGTAAAAATATCATCCCTTTTAAACCTAAAGAAACTAACTATAAAAAACAACTATTTAATGAAGAAAAAATTAAGGCTGAAATTAATTTAATTAGTAATAAAAATAGTCGTAAGGT
>JAHHTI010000030.1 GCA_020024735.1 Mycoplasmataceae bacterium
ATCTAAAATAATTGTGGCTGCATAAACATCAGAAGCAATTTCTTTAAGTTCTTTTGAAGTATTGTTTACTTTAAAAATAGCACCTATTATTTGATTATCAACTTTAATATTAATTAATGATGGATTAATAGTTTCAAAAACTAAATCGTAATGAGGAAATAAAGATTTAATCATTGATTTAATATTTATCATATCGTTTTTTACCAATGAATTTGTAATTTTTGAATTATAAATATCAGTTACAAATAATATATTTAATAAATCCACGGCCTTTTGTAAAGAGGTCTGGATTTTTGTTATTTCATAAATGTTATGAATAGGGTGCTTTCTTGCAACATTGTAATGAATAACTTCTAACATTTGAGGAATTGCATTAGCTTTTAAAAATTCTCTAATATTAGAAATAGGATTAGCAATTGCTATCTTTGCTCATAAATTTAAATAATCATACATTTGCGCATCTTTTTCAGAAGCTAAATTATAAGTTTTTACTTCATAAAAATTATGTGTCAATAATGAATCATGAATTGTATCAACAAGAGATGGTTTGTCTTCAAATGATAGAATATCAAAACTAATAGGACTTGGTTTTAATTGATTAATATCAATCACTTTCATTGCTTCTTCATAAAGATCATACACATTATTAATATCTAATCTACTTGGATGAACATGTACCACATTGTTAATAATTTTTAATGAACCACTATCTCACGCTGCCATAATTGCTTCTTTATTAACATTAGTTCCAATAAATTTTTCCAGTTCTTTAAAGTCAAAGGAAATCTTCTTACTTTCAACTTTCGAAAAGTCATAAGTTGCATCAAAATTAATTTTCTTCTTATCAAAGAAATAAGTAAATATTTTTAAAGCTAATTGCGTATTAAAAGATGCAATATTCTTGTTACCAACTAAAGAGGCTTTGGTAGTAATTTTCGTTTCATTAATAGCTTTTCTAATTTCCATATGATTGAAGTTGCCGATTTCAATAATAATATTTTTACTATCTTTATCATATTTATAACGATCAATTCCAATCACATCAGGAATAGCAATAATATCATTTGTACTATTCATACAAACAATAGTATCTTTCTTAATATCATAATCACGATTGTCTAATGCTTTTACCATTTTAGCAAAAGGGTTCTTCATAATCTTAACCGTGCTGCCTACAGCTCTAGCATCATAAACATGAATAGGGTTACCACTTAATAAAAATGCCATATTAGCAATATCTAAGAAGTTATTTTGCACTTTAAATCCAGAAGAAGCTAGAATTTCTTTAGTTGGAAAATCTAAATGAAAAGGAGATAAATCTTCAATTTTAATTAAAGCAATATCATTAACAATAGTTTCATCAATTTTTAATTTTATTTTGTCTGTGTTTTCAGGCATTCTCAAACCTTCAATAACTTCAAAACCTAAATCTAAATGAGGAAATAATTCCAAAGCAAGACAATACATACTATTTAAATCATTTCTATTAGAAGGAATAGCTAAATCAAAAATGATATCATCTAATCCTAAATATTCTCTAATCATCGAAGCTTCAATAGGTTCATCAAATAATAAAACGCCATTTTGGTTAATATCATCTATGTTATTAGTACCAATATTAGTAAGTTCACTATAAGCACACAACATCCCGTCAGAAATAACTCCTCTAATATCACGTTTTGATAAAGTAACGCCATTTCAAAGAGTAGTTCCAGCAGGAGCATAGATAGCATATTTATTAACTTCTAAATTATTTGCACCACAAACAATTTGTTTAACAGTTTTTCCACCAATTTCAATTTCTACTAAATGTAATTTATCAGCATTCGGGTGATTACTAATAGATAAAATTTTAACTACTTCCAATCCTTCGGTAAGAGGATGTTCATAGATTTGTTCAACTTCAATACCAAGTTTATTGCAAGTATTAATGATTTGCTCATTTGAGATTTTGTAAAAATTTTGATTGAATTTTTTTAATAAATTTTTTGAAACTAACATTTTATCCTCCTCTATTTTTTCTTAAATTGACTTAAGAATTCAAAATCATTATTATAGAAAGTTCTTATATCATTAATACCATATTTTAACATAGCAATTCTTTCAATTCCAATCCCTGCAGCCATTCCAGTGGTAATTCCTTTAGTTTTGGTATGATTAATAACATTTTGATGTAACATACCAGCACCTAATACTTCAATTCATCCACTATTCTTACAAATATGGCATCCTTTATTTTTACATTTTCAACATTCTACATCAACTTCAAAAGATGGTTCTGTAAAAGGGAAATAACTTAATCGATATCTAGTTTTTAAAGTATTACCAAATAAATATTTAATCAAACTATCAACGATTCACTTTAAATTAGCTAAGGTAAAATCTTTCTTTAATCAAACAAAATCTACTTGCATAAATTGATGAGAATGCGTTGCGTCATCATCGTCCTTTCGAAAAACATTTCCATATGAAAAAATACGAATATCTTCATCACTATTGTTTTCAAGAACTTTAGCAGTATTTGATGTACAGTGTGTTCGCAACACAAAATCTTGATTAATAAAGAAAGTATCATGAATGTCTCTAGCAACATGATCTTTAGTAATATTTAAGTTATCAAAGTTATAAATCATATGAGAAACTTCATTTCCATTAATTAAACTAAAATTTAGCTTTTTAAAGAAACTTGAAATTTCTTCAATTACTAAATTTAAAGGATGACGATTAGCTGTATTAAATAATTCAATATTTTCTACAGGAAGCATTGCATCTTCATCAAAATTAGAATTGTTATCAATTTTTTCAAGATATTCATTAATAATGTCTTCAACTTCTTTTTTTAGAAGATTTAATTTTTGACCATATGATTTTTTATCCTTAGCTTGCTTTAAATCTTCATATAAAGGCGAAATAAATTTCTTTGTAAAAATATTCTTCGCTTCAATAATTTTTTGTTTGCTATCTAAAGCATCTAATTCTTCTCTTCACTTATTAAGTTTTTTTGTTACTTGTTCAATTTTTTCCATAATTACCTCTCTATTTATTTTCCTTTGTTTTAATTAATTGCTTTTTGGTTACTGTTAGATAAATAAAACACGATATTGTTAAAATCCCTAAACCTAATGATGATACACCGATAATTAAACCGACAATATATCCGAACATTTTCCATAAGTAAGGACTAGGTTGTAACCAATCATTAGGAACACCATTTATAAAATAAGAACAAACAGCAATCAATGTAATGCCAACAATAATTGATAGAATTCCTAGAATTCACTTGATAATATTTTTCTTGCTACTCATAAAATCCTTTCTTTGAAGATAAAAAATATGGATTAGTAATAACTTTTGATTTATGTAGATTTTTCTCATGAAAATTTTCTATTTCTTTTTTTATATCTTTATCCAACATATCTTTTGTATTAAAAAAGGAATCTAAATTGTCATAACTAAAACCAAATTCTTGTTCATCAGTTTGTCCCTCGTATAAATCAGCAGAAGGTGCTTTTGTTATAATTTGACTTGGAAGATTAAAATATTTTGCAATTGCAATAATTTCTTTTTTAGATAAGTTATTTAACAACATCATATCTACAGCGTTATCAGCAAATTTAGTGTAATAACCTAAATATAATTCATCTGCATTACTATTGCCAACAACAATTCCATGATATAACATCGCTTGATGATATAAAAACATCATTCGCATACGTGCTTTAAGATTCGTTTTTTGAACTAACAAAGTTGAACCAAATTCTTTAACTAAAACTTCAAAACTCTTTTCAAGAGAAGTTTTATTTAATTCTACATTCAAAAAGTTGCAAATATTTTGTGCATCTTCAAAAGATGATTGCGAGGAATGAATATCAATAAAATATGCATGAATATTTAAGTTTTTAATTTGCGTTAAAATAGCCAAACTCACAGCCGAATCAATACCGCCTGAAATTCCAATAATTACATCGTGAATATTATTGCTAATAAGGTAATTATTAACATATTCACAAGTGTCATTGATAAATGTTTTAATTTCTAACATATAATATATATTATATATTATTTAAGAGATAAATTACTAATGTATAATGGTAATAATAATTGATAGGAGAAAGTTATGAAAACTCTACATCAGGGAACAAAACAACTAGAAACAGAGAGATTAATACTAAGAAGATTTACAACAAACGATGCAAAAAAAATGTTTGATAATTGATCTAATGACAAGGAAGTCACAAGATTTTTACCATGACCAACACATCAAAATATTAGTGAAACTGAAGAATTACTAAAATTATGGGAAAAAGAATATGCTTCAGATACAACTTACCAATGAGCAATTATTGAAAAAGAGACTAACGAATTGATTGGTAGTACTAGTATTACTATTTATGATGATTTAACAGAAGGTGAAATAGGATATTGTTTATCTAAAAAAGCATGAGGCAAAGGTTATGCTACTGAAATCACTAAAGCCTTAATTGATTTTTCTTTTCATCATATTTATCTAAAAAGAATTTTTGGAAAACATTCCAAATCTAATACTAATTCAGGACAAGTAATGTTAAAAGCAGGTTTTACTTTCTGAAAAATAGTTCCTAATGGTTATTCTTCAAATTTTGGTACAGAAGATGCGATTTATTATGAAATTACAAATGATTAGTTATTAAATACTTTTTTTAATAATTCAATTTGTGAATCGTAATTAGATGTTTTCATTTTTTCAAGAACTTTTTTATAACCTTCTTTTTTAATTAAAAACATTTGTCTATCTATAGTTTTGGCAAGTCTTTCTTGAATATTTTTTAAATTGATTTTTTCTTTCTTGATAGCAATTTCCATTACTCTAGGTAACAGTTCTTGATGATCACTAAAAATTTCTTTAATGTCATCTGCACCAATTTCATTAACTTCAGGATGATTAAAATAGAAGTCCTGAATAATATTAAAAATTTCATTGTTGATTTGATCTAAAAAGATATTGCACTTTTCTTCAAAAATTCCTACGCACTCTCGTGATAAAAATAAACAAACTAAAATTTCGTTTTCAGAAGCTGTAGTAGCGATTGCAGAAGTCGGTTTTTCTTTACACTTAATTTCTCTTTCAAAATCTATATCTACATTAGCTCTAAATTTGTCTTTTTTTCTTATTGGTAAAGAACTTTTGATAGGTTTTAGTCTTGAAATTATCATCTCTTTTTCAATGTTTAAAGTTGAAGAAATTTTTAAGATATTATCATTTAAAGAAACGATATCCTTTTCCTTGTTTAGAATATCAATTGCTTCTTCTAAAAAAATTCTTCTTGCATTAGGAGAATTAAAGTCAATATTCTTAAATAATTTATTGATTTGATAAGTGGTAAAATCAACTAAATTTTTGATTTGTTCACTAGCTAATTCTTTACTATGACAAACTATTTCATCAATATCTTTGAATTCAGATTGGTAATCCAATAATGAAACTAAATATTTTTTTTGAATTAAATGAGCAGTTTTTAAAGCTGATGATTGACCAGCAGTATCATTGTCATAACAAATATTAATTACTTTTAATTTAGGAAGAATAGTAATGGTTTCTAAATGCTTTTCACTAAAAGCAACACCCATCGTAGCTACAGCATTTTTAATACCTATTTTATGTAGAGCAATAACATCTAAATATCCTTCAACTAAATAAACTTCCTCAACATCAATGTTGTTAGCAACAATATTATTTAAATTAAACAAAACTTCTGATTTATTAAAAACTTCAGTAGTAGGGGTGTTTACATATTTAGCAGAATCATTTGTAATAGTTCTTCCACCAAATCCAATCACATTTTGATTAGTATTATAGATAGGAAAGATAACACGATTAGTAAATAAACAAATTAATGAATGGTTTTTGTTATCAACTGATGTTAAACCACAATCATTAATATCTTTAATTTTGAAGCCTAAATCTTCATTTCCTAAAATATTATTAGCATTAGATAACAAGGAAATCATAATATTAGCATCTTCGGGAGCAAAACCAATTTTAAAATAATCAATAATTTCCTTATCGATTTGACGATCATTTAAATATTTTAAAGCATATTGGTTTTCCTTATTAAATAAAAAATTATGAAAATATTCACATGCTTTAGCATTAATAGCATAATACTTTTCGTTTTCCTGACTTTTCTTAAAAACTGTTGTTAATGTTTGGAATTCATTTAAATTGATGTGATGTTGTTCAGATATTTTTAAAATTGCATCGTAATAACCAATATGTTCAATTTTAGAAACAAAAGAAAAAACATCTCCTGAAACATTACAAGCAAAACATTTAAAGATTTTTTTTGTTTCATTAACTGTTAATGAAGGAGACTTATCAGCATGAAAAGGACAAACACCAACATAGTTATTCCCTTTTTTAGAAAGTTGTAGATATGAAGAAATTGTTTCTACAATTGATATTTGTTCTTTTAATTTATTAATTCCATCAATTCTATTTTTCATAAAAGATTAACCAAGAATAATTTTATCAATAATAAATTTTTCTAAGTCAGCGATTTGGATAGTTTCTTGTTGCATAGTATCACGATCACGAATTGTTAACGTATGTTTTTCTAAAGAATCATAGTCGAAAGTGATACAATATTTAGTTCCAATAGCATCTTGTCGACGGTATCTTTTACCAATTGAACCAGAAGTATCAAAATCAATATCAATTTTAAATTTCTTTAAAATTCTTTCATAAAGTTGATAAGCTTCTTCTTTTAATTTATTCACTAGAGGAAGAAAAGCAATTTTATAAGGACACAATTGTAAAGGTAGAGAAAGAACTTCACGAGTTTCATCGCCCACTTGTTCTATATGGTAGTGTTCACAAATAATAGCATAGAATAATCTTTCTACTCCAATTGAAGGTTCGATAACATTAGGAAGAAATTTTTCATTTTTTTCGACATCAAGATATGACATATCCTTCTTAGAATATTTTCCATGAACTGTTAAATCGTAATTACCACGATCTGCTAAACCACATAATTCTCCTCATCCATGAGGGAAACAATATTCATAATCAATTGTTTTAGACGAATAATGGGATAAATCTTCTTTAGGATGATTGTAAATTCTAAGAGATGATTCATTAAAACCACATTCACCAACTAAAAAATCGTGTAACTTCTTTTCAAATACATCAAAATACTTAGTTGCTTCTTCTTTATGAATAAAGTATTCAATTTCCATTTGTTCAAATTCTCTTGTTCGAAAAATAAAGTTTCCAGGAGTGATTTCATTTCTAAAAGCTTTTCCTATTTGTCCAATTCCAAAAGGAATTTTTTTACGAGAAGTTCTTAAAACGTTCTTAAAATCAACAAAAATACCTTGGGCTGTTTCTGGTCTTAGATATAATTTTGATAAATCATCTTCAACAACTCCTTGAAAGGTTTTAAACATTAAATTAAAATTTCGTACATCAGTTCAATTTAATTTCCCACAATTAGGACACACTAATTTATTATCCATTAAAATTTGATGTAATACCTTAAAATCAGTATTTTCACAAATCTTTTGATTAGGCAAAAATTCTTCAATTAATTTATCAGCACGGAAACGATTTTTACATTCCTTACAATCTACTAAAGGATCAGAAAAATTATCCAAATGTCCAGATGCTTTTCAAACACTTGAATTATAAATAATCGCTGAATCAATAAAAACCATATCACTACTACTAGAAATAAAAAAGTGATATCATAAATCCTTAATGTTTTTCTTTAAAATTGCTCCAATATTACCAAAGTCTCAAGCATTAGACAAACCATTATAAATTTCAGAATTTTGATAAACAAATCCGTAAGATTTTAAGAAATTAACAATATCTTGTTGGGTAAATTTACAAGGTGCCATGATTATTCCTCAAATCTAGTGGTATCAAAGAATGATGTGTTTTCATCAAAGTAAGGTTGATCGATTGTAATTTTAGGTAAATCAGCTAGAGATTTAATACCAAATATGTCATAAAACTTAGGAGTTACAGTATACAAAATAGGACAACCTGGAGTTGATGCTCTACCAGCATCAATTACTAATCCTAGATCAATTAATTTTTGAATAGTACCAGTTGGATCTTTCAATCTAATTTCTTCGATGATAGCTTTAGTACATGGCTGATTATAAGCAATAATTGCTAATACTTCCATTACTTTAGAAGAAAGAGGATTTTTATATTTAATAGTAATTAGTTTATTCAAATCTTCTTTATTGCTTGGTTTAGAATAAAACTTATAATAATCACCAAATTGCTTAATTAAAATACCTCGAGATGAATCTTTTTCTAATTCATTACTTCAATCCTTTAAGATTTTTTTAATCAAAGCAGAAGAAGCGTTAGTCATTCTTCTTAAATCTCCGATACTTACTCCGGTTTGACCAACTACATATAATGCAGATTCAATGATAGATTTAATTTTTTCAACATCAGTTTCTTCAGTTGTATTTGCATCTGGTGAAGCAGGCATAGTGTAAGCAGGAGTGCTAATAGTTTTTGCAGGAGCAAATGGATTGTTGATTTCAATATATTGTTCATGATGTTCAGTTTTTGCGGGAGCAGGTTTTGTACTTACATTAGATTTAGGTAATTCTTGATGACCAATAACTTCTTCATGAGAATGAGGAGTATTTATTGTTTCTACAACTTGTTTTTGTTGTTTTTCAACTTCAGTTCTAATTTCTTGGTTTCTTTGTTCAATAAAGACTTGTTCATTATCATCATCTTCATCATTAAACATTTTTAATAAATCTTTATTTACTTTTGGTTTAATTGATAATAATAATTCATCTTCGAAATCATCATCAAAATCATAAATTTTTCTATCGGGTTTTTTTTCTTTTTTGACATCATCATTATCTTGAAATAAAGAATCATCAAAATCGTTAATTTTTTTATTATCTGCCATTATTCGTCACCTTCCTTCTTATTCTTTTTTTGTTTGATTTCATAAATATCAGTTTTGTCGAAATTAATTTGCTGGGCCGCTAATTTTGCTATTTCCTTGTTTTGTGCAAGAGCTTTCATAATATCTTCATGTTGATCATTGAAATCAATATTTTTATTCTTAGAAATATAAATAGTTCCATATTGCTCTTGTTGTTCTAACTTTAAGAATCCGTCTTTTACCAATACTAATAAAGACACAAAAATAGCACATGTCAATTCAAGGTTTTGTTTTTGCTTAGAAAATTTTGTTAAAAAATCAGTAAAGGAAACATTTTCAATATTATTTGTAGAAACGAAATCAATTAATTCTTCTTGAATTTTGTCTACATCAACTGAATTCACTTTAATTAAAGTTGGCATATTCAAAATATCATTATCTCGTTTTCTAAACAATACTCTTTGTCAAGCCATTACTAATTTTTCTAAAGGTACTTTATCAGGAAGAGGAGCTTCAGGAGTTTCATCAGGAATATATTCTTCTAAGTCATCACATTTTTTAGCTATAATCTTAATTCTTTCTTGTTGTCTAGCTCTAAAAAAATCAACCATATCTTTATATTGCTTGTAAAGGAAAATTTGTCTTCTTAATTTATCAATTTCAAATTCTGTTTCATTATTTACATCCCCTGAATTAAGAGTTGGTAATAAGATTTTAGTTTTTAATTCAGTTAAATAAGAAGCCATTACCAAATAACTAGAAGCATCATCAATAGCAATGTATTGTAAATTATTATTAACAAAAACTAGATATTGGTGAGTTAATTCAGCAATATCTAATGTCATAATATCTAATTTCTTTTCTTTAATCATTTCAACAAGCACATCCATTGGGCCGTCAAATTGATCTAAATTAAATATTAATTCTTTAAAACTATAATTATTTACTTCTTGCTTTGCCATAATAATATAATGTAATATATTATAATATATTAACATATTTTTTAAGGAGTAAAATTGAAAAAAGTCATTGTTGGTCTGAGTGGTGGAGTTGATTCAGCAGTTAGTTGTTTATTATTGAAACAAGCAGGATATGAAGTTGAAGCTGTTTTTATGCAAAATTGAGATAGCTATGTAAATCAAGAAGAAAGCAGTTCAAAAACAGATAAATGCGAATATCAATATGACTACGAAGATGCACTTAAAATTGCTGAAACTATTGGTGTGAAACTACACAAAATTGATTTTATTAAAGAATATTGAGATGATGTATTTCTAGATTTTCTTTCTGAATACAAAAAAGGTCGTACGCCTAATCCTGATATTTTATGTAATCAATATATTAAATTTGGAGCATTTCTAAAGTATGTAATTGAACATTTTAAATGTGATTATATTGCAATGGGTCACTATGCACAGATTATTCACGATAAGGATGTGCACTATTTAATGAAGGCTAAAGATGAAAATAAAGATCAAACCTATTTTCTTTGTAATTTAAATCAAGAGCAATTAAAATGAGCGCTATTCCCTATTGGTCATTTAACAAAAAGTGAAGTACGGGAAATTGCTAAAAAAAATAATTTACCGGTTTGAGATAAAAAAGATTCCACTGGAATTTGTTTCATTGGAAAAAGAAACTTTACCAATTTTTTAAGTAATTACATTCAAAAGCAAAAAGGACCAATCATTGATATTGTGACACAACAACAAGTAGGAATTCATGAAGGAATGTCATTTTATACCATTGGGCAAAACAATAATCTTGGATTAGGAGGAATGAAATCAAAATATTTTGTTTGTCAAAAAGATGCACAAAACAACACCATTTATGTAGTAGATGAATTACATAAAGACAAATACTTAACTTCTTATCAATGTCATTGTCATCAATTTAATTGAATTATTCAACCGTTTCAAATTGATCACTTGCAAGTACGTTTTAGACACCGTCAAAAATTGATTGATTGTTATGCTAAAATCAATGATGACCATAGTGTTGATATTTTTTATCCAAACGGAGCACTTGCAGTAACTGAAGGTCAAAGTGCTGTTTTATATGATGGTGATTATTGTTTAGGTGGTGGAGTGATTGATAAAATAGGAGGAAATAAAAATGAGTAAAAAAATAAAAATAAATATTAAGGATTATGAAAAATTAGAATTTTATATTGATGAAGCTGCTAATAAAGGAGATTATATTTGTTTGCATGATGTTAATGAAATTAATTTAGATGAAACAAAAACATTCTTTGCTAAATTAGTGACTGAAGAAAGAGAAAAATTAAAACAAGAAATTCTAATAAAAGAAAAACAAAACATTATTAATGAATTTAAAACCGGGATTGAATATCAAAAACTACAAAAAGATTTAATTGATGCTAATCAAAAATATAATGAATTAAAATCACAACAAGACTTGCAATTAAAACTAAAAGCTGAAGAAACAGAAAAGAAATTCACTACTAAAATTAATGATTTAGAAAATTCATTAGAAAAACAAAAATTACTATCTATTAATGAAATGCAAGAAAAAGAAAATGAATGAAAAAACACTGAAATAAAATTGAAAAATGAGTGAAAGAATGCTGAAACGAAATTAAAAGAAGAAATCGAAGTTTTAAAAAGAGAACGATATTCACATTCAACTAAAACTATTGGTGAAAATTTTGAAGACTATATCGCTAATGAAATTAATGAACAATTTGCAGCTGTTGAATATGTAATGAACACTAAAGCTACTAAAGAAGTAGAAGGTAAAAAACCAGACTTTTTATTCAATGTGTTTGATGATAGTAAAGAAACTAACCTAACCATTGTGATTGAAGCAAAAACAGAAGCTCCCAATGG
>JAHHTI010000031.1 GCA_020024735.1 Mycoplasmataceae bacterium
GACTAAATAATAATATTTATATTAAAATATAAAAATATGGAAATCGTTGTAAATTGAGAAAATATCCATAGTAATGAGTATTTAGAAGCACGGATTATCAAATCTCTTAACAAATCCTTATCTAAATATGATTATTTATCTAAATTAAATCTAAATATTTTAAAAATTAGTGCTAATTCTCGCTACTGTATCAGATTAGAAGCGCTTACTAATAATCCACTAGAAATCTTACGTCAAGAAGGAGTAGCTTCTGATATATTACCTGCTTTAAATGATTTAACAATGAAGTTCAAGGATGATTTAAAGCACTATGACAAAAAAGATTATGAAAAAAGAAAATTATTAGAAGAACAATGACAACAACAAGCTGCTATTAACCGTGAACTTAAACAACAACAACTACAAAAGAATAAAGAAATCATCGAAGAAAATAAACGTAGAATAGAAATCAATGAAAAAATTAGAAGAAAGAATGAACAAACCAAGAGAGATTATGCAATCCAAAAGGATTTATTAAAGAAGTTACATCGTCAAGCTGTCCTTGATGAACAAACTCGTTATGAATTACAAAAGGACTTTTTAGAAAGACAAAGAATTAAAAAAGAACAAGAAATGCTACGTGATGCTAGATTACGGGAAATTGCTAGAATTAAACGTGAAGCTATTATCAAAGACTTAGATTTAGAAAACAAATATAAAGATAAGAAACAAGAACTTTTCCAATTAAAAACTGAAACCAATGAAGTCAATCGAATTAAGAATGATATTATTACTTTACAAAGTAGTGACTATGACGATATTTGAGCAGCTAATGATCCTTTCCAAAACGAAGAAGATGGAACTTGATATTATCATGATGGTGAAGGACATATATATGAATTAGATGAATCTGGTGAATGAAAAGAAGATACAGAAAGAATCAAGAAAACTCTAGATGCTATTAAACAAAAGAGAGTAGAAAAACTATTAGACCAAAAAGATGTGGCATTAGCTAGACAAGAAAAAGTTTCCAATGAAGAATATCTTAGAGAAAAAAATATGACATTGGATACCAAGGATTTAAAGAAAGCTAGTAAGGATATTGAAGAAAAAGATAAACTTCTTGAAGACTTAGTAAAAGAAAAAGAAGATAAATTATTGAATTTCAACGAAACTCATCCTGCTAATGAACCTTGATTAGACGAAACAAGTAATAAATATTATTATCACGATGGAGAAGGAAATTACTTTACCACAAATGAAAATAATGAATGAATTGCTACTAACAACCCATACTTAGAAGCAGTTGCTGAAGAATACGAAAAGAAGCGTGAAGAATGTTTATCTACTCCTAGTGAAGAAGAAGTAAAAGAAAAAGCACAAAGTGAAAAATTAAGTAGAAATCAAACAAGAGTTTTAACTGAAGTTGAAGCATTAAAAAATGCTGATACAGATACAAATAAAAAACACAAAAAGAAATCTAAGAAAAAGAATAAAAACGAAACTTTAGAACAAGAAGAATGAGAATCTTCTGCTAATTCTCAAAAAGAAAATATTATTCCAAAAGCAAATGAACCTTATGAATTTATGGGTCATTGATATTATTTTGATGACGAAGGAAATTATTATATAGCAAACGAAAACAATGAATGAAGTAGCACCGTTAACCCACATGCTACTGGAGTAACACTTGATGATAAACACAATATAATTAATCAACCAGAAGATTCAAAAACAAAAGCACTAGAAGATAATTATGATCATAGTGACCCATTTCAAGATGAAAATGGAGTTTGATGATATATTGATGAAAACAATCAATATTATTATGCAGATGAACAAGGCAACTGAATAAAATGAGTAGAAAATAATTAACTATTTTTTCTCTTATTTTTAACTAGTGTTTTTAATTAAAAGTCTTTATTGATAAAGGATTTTTAGCTTTTTATTAGTTGTTCGTTATGTCTCAAAAAAACGATTAATTAAATAAGCATCATTAACCAATTCTAATGCTTTCTTCCATATAATTGAATCGGTTAGCTTTTACCTTAATTCTATTCAATGCAAGCAATGTAGAAGAAATACCAAATTGACCAACAAACATTAAGAACATTAAATACAATTTAGCAAATCAATTTAAACTTTCTAGGGCATCATAACTTACTGGTGAAAGACCTGTTGTTCCAAAAGCTGAACAAGATAAGAAAATAGTGTTACCATAATCATCAACATTAATATGCATAAATGATGCTAAGATAACTCCACCTAAGGCAACAATGATTAAGGCTACAAAACTAACTACAAATGATTGTTTAATATTATCATCTGTAATTGAACGTTTAAACATACTAGGTTTATTTCTTCCACTTAATCTCGCTACAATATCCACTAAACAAATACTAAAGGTTGTATTTCTAATACCACCTGCAGTTGACGAAGGAGAACCACCAACAAACATTAAGAATGAACCTAGTCATTTAGTAGATTGATTTAAAGTATTACAGTCAATTGTGGAGAAACCAGCTGATCTTGTGGAAAGTGATTGAAAAATGATTTGGACACTTTTATTAAAATAGCTAACATCCCCATAACCAAAAGCACCAGAATTATCGGTTCATAATAGATTGTCTCCAGCCCCCATACTAGTTGTTTCGAATAGAAACCATATTCCAATACCAAATAAAGAAATAGCTAAAGTAGAAACTAATACAACTTTAGACAAAAGTGAAATGTGGTAATTCTTTTTTCTCTCAATTTTAATTCAAGGAATAATTCGAATTTCTTTTCTTCCTAAAATGACTTTTCTTTTTAAAATAATATCTTTTTTATAAACATGGAATCTGGCAAAAATATCATATAAAATAGGAAATCCAATTCCACCTATAATGAATTGGATACAAGTAGCTAATAAAAATATACTATGGACTCCATTTCGATACGGAGCTAATGAATTCATTCCTACAATATCAAATCCTGCGTTATTGATAGAAGAAACAGAATGAAAAAAACCAGCAAAGAAAGCATAATTAGCATGATGATATAAATAAGTGAATTTATCAGAGTCAACTGTAAATGAATTGCCGTCTTTAAGAATTTGGTCATATGCAGGAACATATAAAAATCATAATGAATAAAATAAACCAAAAATAATTTCAATAATGATAATACCGATTGAACTAGTAATTAACATTTTTGATGTTTGTCCAATCTTGGTTGTCCCTTTTTCTGATTGTGCTAACAATAGTTGGTTAATGGACAATTTATCCTTTCTCATAACTAACTTTCATACCAGGAAGATAAAGAACATAATTCCAAATCCACCAATCTGAATTAATAACATTAACATAATTTTTCCGAATATAGTAAACGTTGAATAAACTGGAATTAATGTTAATCCCGTATCAGAGAAGGCAGAGAAAGCCATAAATAAAATATCAAAGAAATCAATCCTAATTGTTTTACTAGAAGTACCTAGAGTTTCGATAGTTGCATCAACTGTAGGAATAGTAACTGTATATCCACCATTTTCAAAAGTAGCATTTTTAGTAAATGCAATTGGTGTGAATAACAAACATGCAAAGATAATCAAGATTAAGAAATATAATCTAAACATTTTTCTAGATGTAGAAGAACCTATTAAAATATTTTTTAAAATCTTCTTAGGGTCTTTTTTCTTAAATGATGGATTCTTAGGTTTTTTATTTTTTAAAAAAAACATATAATAATATTATAATATTTTTAGTTGTTTCAACTATTATTTTATATTTATATAAAAGAAGGGGATTATGAAAAAAAATATTTTCATCCTAGGAGCAGGAAGATTTGGTTTAGCCGCTGCTCAAGCTTTAATTGAAAAAAACGTTATTGTAACTGTTGTAGATATTAATCAAACCAATTTGCAAAATGCTAACTTAGCAGAAAAAGGAATTAATACATTAGTTTTAGATTGTTCTAACTATGAACAATTAGCATCTAGTGCAATCACATCTGCAGATCATGTAATTGTAGGTATTTCTGATATTGAATCTAGTATTATGACTTGTGTTAATTTAAAGGATTTAGGAATTAAAAACATTACAGCTAAATCAAAAAGTGATTTGCATACAAAAGTTTTAACTTCATTAGGAATTAAAGATATTGTCTTCCCTGAACAAGTTATCGGTTCACAAGTAGCTAAACAAATTCTTTCTTACCATACTGATATTAACTATTTCTTTAGTGGAAACGAATTATCTATTATCTCTATTAAAGTAAATAATTCAGAATTAGTAGGAAAACCTATTAGTGATTTTGAAAACAAGGAAGCATATCACATTTTTGCTATTAAAACCAATAAACCTTATGATCCATTAATTATGGATTTAACTGATTATAAATTACAAAAACTAGATAAAATTTTCATTATTATTCCAAACGACAGATTGAAATATATTAAAAAGTACTTTAGTGCTTTTGTAAAAGAAGATTAATTCTTATTGATTATTACTAATTGCATTAGGTTGATTATTATCAACAACATTATCTGATGCATTTGTAGGAGAAGTAACATAAGTAACATTTTCTATTGGAGAAGTAGCTAATGGGTCAATTGCTGAAATATTTTGCATATCAATTAACTTATGTTTACATACATTGCACATCCCAAAGCCCACAATTAAAGCAATGTTACTTGCTAAAATAACAACATATATAATTTCTACAAAGATAGTAATATAACTAGACATTTGGTTAGTTAAATCTAGGGCAGGACTAGAAATTACAAATACTAAAGCAAAAAGAATAATATGAAAGATTCAAATCAACATCGAAGATACGTAACATAACATTGCAACTGATTTAAGGAAAGATTTATTTTGCGTATTACGTTCTCGATATCTCAATTCTCTTAAAATTTTAGAAGACATTACAAGTGTTCCTATAATGCACACAATTGAAATTATCAATGAAGCAAATGATAATATTTCACTAATAAAATTTGATAAACGAGAAATCATATTAATTTGCAAAATCCCTGCAATTGTTGATAAGCCAAAAGAAGCAATGATTAAACTAGAAAAATTAGTTGCTTGTTTAAAATATTTCAATAACTTCATAAATTACCACATACAAAAATCTTATTTATTTAAATCAAATGCATTATCAACTGAACCTAATTTTACATATTGTTTATATAAATTAGTTAAGTTAATAGTATTGTCTAATTTACCATCAAAGACAATCTTTCCACCATCTAAAATAGTTGCACAAGTAGCATACTTATCAATTTCATCCAAAATATGACTAGAAATAAAGATGGCTTTACCTTGCTTTTGTAGCTTTAATAAAGTTTCGAACAAATCTTCTCTTGCTAATGGATCTAAGTTAGCAGCCGGTTCATCCATTACTAAAATTTGTGGATCATTTAATAATGCTTGAGCTAATAATATTTTCTTCTTTTGACCTGAAGAAAAAGTAGAAGGACGTTTCTTTTCAAATTGTGTCATATTTAGATTTTGTAAAATTTCTTTACATTTAGCTTTAGCAGCTGAACTACTATATCCTGCTAACATTGCCATAGAAATTAAATAGTTTTTAGTATTCATTTTCTTAGGAAAGTTTGCATTTTCAGGGATATAACCCACTAATCTCTTAGCAAGTACAGTTTGGTTATCATAACCACCAATAGTTATCTTACCACCAAATTTAGTTTTTGAATATGCTCCAATAATTGCTTTAATAGTAGTAGTCTTTCCTGCTCCATTAGCTCCAATAAAAGCATGGAAATCTCCTGGATAAATATTAAAAGATACTTTATCTACAGCGGGAGCTGATCTTCCCTTATATTTTTTACTGAAATTATCAATCACTACAATTGGAGTATCAGAAGTTCTTTGTGGTTTACTTACTTTATTAACTGTAGCTTCAGTGTTAGTAGTAACATTTTTTTCTTCTTTAGTTTCAACCTTAGCAGCAGTGGTTTTAGTTTTAGCAGTAGTTTTACCTAACAATTCTCCTGCTTTATTTAATAATTCATCTGTACTAATCACTCCATTTAAGTAAGAATTAACAACAATGTCTAATTTTTGTTTTTTATTAGTAGTAGCCATATTATTTAAAATCCTTTCTCAAGTATCCTACAGTAGTTAAAGCACCTAAAATACCACAAATTGCAATTCACATTAACATTAATCCTCAGTTAGGATCAGCAACATTATAATCAGCAATTCAGACAGTTGGTGAATTTTTACTACTAGAACCAGAACCAGGAATAGAAACAGACGGCATTGGTAATAATTTAGTAACAGCCCAATTATAAGGAACTCCAAGACTTTGGATAGTTTGAAGATTTTGAGTCATTATTCCTAACATAGAACTCATAGGGTTTAAATAAGTTAATGCTACTGCTCCAGAAGCTGGAGTGCTACCTACTTGATCTATAATATATTTATTTAAAACATTCCCTTGTTCTGAAAAGAAATTATCTAAAGTTTGTCCACCACCATATGTATCATGTGGATCTGCTTCAAAAAATACATTAATGTGACCGAAATTAGGTTGAATAGTATACATATTTAGATCATAAATATAATCATAACTATAAATGTCACCATAAGGATAATCTCAATAATGAATATCAGTAATTTTTAGATTTTTATACTCATTAAATAAAATTTCATCACTAGATCCAGTCGAAGTACCTTGAGCAAATATAGGTAAATGAGTTTGGTCATTGATTTCTTGCAATGTTTTACCTTTAAAACTATCAATGGTTTTGTGAGCTTTTTTGTTAATAGATGAAAGCACAGGATTAGAAGTAAGAGCAGGAAGCAATTGTGAACTAATAGATACAACTCCAAAACTAAAGAACATTACTAACAAAGAAACAATTCTAGTAGTTTTTCCACCAGCAATATTTGACATTGCAGCAGCAATTAACCCAAATAAAAAGAAAGATAAAATACTTCCTCCAAAAATACCACCAAAGTATCCAGGACCAGCGTCATTTATTCCAGGATATAGAATCATTTTTTTCATTCAATTCACATCACCACCATTACAAGTTAAACTTACAATTCCATAATTAATACCTGCTAATAATGTGTGAATTAAAGCGATACATAGAGCAAAAACAAAAGTAAAAATATATCTGGATGTTAAAATTTGATGTCTGGAAATAGGTTTTGATACTGTAATTAATTCAGTCCCGTCACTTTCTCCATCTTTAAAGATAGTTAAAAACACAAGTGTTCCAATTAATGCAGCATTAAAAGCAAATACGGTACATTCTACAACTAGCATAGTTGATGAAAGGCTTTTTCAATTATTCATTACACCAAGTAAAGTACTTGATGTTGTTGGATCATTGATTGAATCATTGATTGCACTATTACATTCTAAAAGAGAATACATAATTGAAGGTAAGATTCCAAAAAGCAATGCTAATGCTAAAAAGATAGAAAAACAAATAATAATGGATTTCTTAGTTAAAACTGTTCTTCTGGTAAATCCTAAGTAAGCTAAAATAGGATTAATTGGTTTTTTATTTTGTTGCATAGTTTGTTGTTGTGTCATCGTTATTCTCCTATTGAAGCATCAGTAAGAATTTTACTAATCTTACTAGTAGCCTCTGCTTCAGTTAATAATTCTTCTTCATACAAGTTTTTAATCTTTTCTACTTTATCCATCACACTTTTATCAAATGCATTAGTTGGAGCATTTGTAACACTAGTAGTAGGTGTTGTAGCAACTATTGGAGTAACATTAGCATTACTATTTCCTCCAGTAGTAGCAACAATTGTAGAACTTGGAATAGTTTGTGAATTTGTTGAAGAATTTATATTTGTTAAAGCTTTAACAGCCTTTACACCAAATACAGTTGGAGCAATTGAAGGTAATAATAGAATTCCTAAAACTCCTCATAAAACTTTACAATCATCTAGTTCAGCACATTGTCAATCAGTAATTAAAATAAGAATTGCTGCTGTCAAACATGCAGGTCCTCATGCTACTACAGCTACTACTCCTAATCACATCATAAATGGTACAAATATTGAAATGATGAAAAACAATATTCAAGCTAAACCAACAGATAAAGTTGTGATTCCAATAGCCTTAATAATTTTCGCTCTTTTTAAAGCAATATCCATTTTCTTTCTTCCTTTCTTTTTACTTAAGTAATTTCATATATATAAATATATATGAAATTAAAACACAATGTTATTATAACAAAATTTATCGATGGAAATAAATTAAGTACTTTGTAAATAGTAAAAAAACCTAGAGATTTCTCCCTAGGCTTTTTTTCATTTTGCGTGGCAATGTCCTATTCTCACTTATAGGCTACCTTCGGCTCTGCAGTGCTTGACTTCTGTGTTCGGTATGGGAACAGGTATTTCCACTGCGATATGATCACCACACAATTAGATTGATCATTCAAAATATATATTATCTTCAAAATTCTAGTTTAATCAAGAACCAAGAACTTATATAAGTCCTCGAATTATTAGTATCAGTAAGCTAAACATGTCACCATGCTTACACACCTGACCTATCAACGTCGTAGTCTACAACGATTCTTACCCAAAAAGGAGGGAAGATTAATCTTGAAGTTGGTTTCACACTTAGATGCTTTCAGCGTTTATCCATTCGATACGTTGCTACCCTGCTGTGCCGCTGGCGCGACAACAGGACCACAAGAGGTATCTCCACTCCGGTCCTCTCGTACTAGGAGCAGCTCTTCTCAATCTTCCTACGGGCATGACAGATAGGGACCAACCTGTCTCACGACGGTTTGAACCCAACTCACGTATCTCTTTAATCGGCGAACAGCCGAACCCTTGGAACCTGCTTCAGCTCCAGGATGAGATGAGTCGACATCGAGGTGCCAAACAGTGCCGTCGATATGAACTCTTGGGCACTATCAGCCTGTTATCCCCAGAGTAGCTTTTATCCGTTGAGCGATGGTCTTTCCATTCAGAACCACCGGATCACTATGACCTAGTTTCCTACCTGTTCGACTTGTAAGTCTCACAGTCAAGCACCCTTATACCATTACACTCTAAACACAATTTCCAACTGTGCTGAGGGTACCATTGCGCGCCTCCGTTACCTTTTGGGAGGCGACCGCCCCAGTCAAACTGCCCACCTAACACTGTCCACTAGCCGGATAACGGCTACATGTTAGAGAAATTATATAACAAGGGTAGTATTCCAGGGATGACTCCATAGTTCCTAGCGAAACTACTTCAAAGTCTCCTACCTATGCTCTACAAATCATAGAATTTCTCAATATTAAGCTACAGTAAAGCTTCATGGGGTCTTTCCGTCCAATCACGCCAAGAGGGCGTCTTCACCCTCACCAGGATTTCACCGAGTCTATGTTCGAGACAGTCAAGAGATGGTTACACCATTCAAGCGGGACGGAATTTACCCGACAAGGAATTTCGCTACCTTAGGACCGTTATAGTTACGGCCGCCATTCACTGGGGCTTCAGTCACGAGCTTCGTATTGCTACTAACAAGCTTCTTTAACCTTACAGCATTGGGCAGGTGTCACCCCATATACATCATCTTACGATTTAGCATAGAGCTGTGTTTTTGTTAAACAGTCCCCACTCGCTATTCACTGCGGCTCAATTGTTACATCGAGCACCCCTTATTGCTAACTTACGGGGTCAATTTGCAGAGTTCCTTAAACATAGTTAACTCGCTAGCCTTGGTACATTTATACCTGACCACGTGTGTTCGTTCTCGGTACGGACTACTTAATGATTAACGTTAGAAGTTTTTCTTGGAAGCATGATATTTAGGTCTTCACTACTACCCGTAGGGTTCGCTGGTCATCATATCTCATCCTTAAAGCAGCCGGATTTGCCAAACTGCAAGACTTAATATTTGAACTAGAATCCGATAACTAGCACCTATTAACCTTCTCCGTCACTCCATCACTCATTACGTAGGTACAGGAATATTAACCTGTTTTCCATCGGCTACGCCTTTCGGCCTGACCTTAGGATCCGACTTACCCTGGGAGGACGAACCTTGCCCAGGAAACCTTAGTCAATCGGCTTGAAAGATTCTCACTTTCATTCGTTACTCACACCAGCATTCTCACTTGTAATCAGTCCAATAGTCCTCACGGTCTACCTTCACCCCAATTACAACGCTCGCCTACCATGTATTGCTACATTCGAAATTTCGGTTGCATGCTTAGCCCCGTTACATCTTCCGCGCAGAGACTCTCGACAAGTGAGCTGTTACGCACTCTTTAAACGATGGCTGCTTCTGAGCCAACATCCTTGCTGTCTATGAATCTCAACATCGTTTTCCACTTAGCACACATTAGGGACCTTAATTATCGATCTGGGCTGTTTCCCTCGCGACAATGGAGCTTATCCCCCACTGTCTGACTGCTGGAGTAAATCTTACGGCATTCAGAGTTTGATATTATTTGGTACAGCTAGGTGCCGCCCGCATAATTTCAGTGCTTTACCTCCATAAGATCATAATCCAACGCTATTCCTAAAAATATTTCGGCGAGAACGAGCTATCACGGAGTTCGATTGGAATTTCACCTCTAACCACAAGTCATCCCCTGTCGTTTCAACGAAAGTGGGTTCGGTCCTCCGGTAAATGTTACTTTACTTTCAACCTGCTCATGGTTAGCTCACACCGTTTCGCGTCTATTGCTACATACTAAGCGCCCTATTAAGACTCGGTTTCCCTACGGCTCCGTATCTACTACTTAACCTTGCATGCAACAATAACTCGCTGGTTCATACTTCAAAAGGCACGCTATCACACGTTAATGTGCTCTAACACCTTGTAGGCTTATGGTTTCAGGTTCTATTTCACTCCCATCTCTGGGTTCTTTTCACCGTTCCTTCACAGTACTATGCGCTATCGGTGACTAGTTAGTATTTAGGCTTACCCAATGGTCTGGGCAGATTCCGACAGGATTTCACGTGTCCCGCCGTACTCAGGATACTACTATGTATAAATTAAGTTTCGTGTACAGGATTATCACCTTCTATGATGCAGCTTCCCAACTGCTTCCACTACCTAATCTAAGTCAATATTGTAGTCCTACAACCCCGGATCGTAATCCGGTTTGGCCTCTTCCCCTTTCGTTCGCCACTACTTAGGGAATCACATTCGTTTTCTTTTCCTCTGGCTACTGAGATGTTTCACTTCACCAGGTATCGCTTTATTAACCTATGAATTCAGTTAATAATAATATATATCTCTATATATTGGGTTCCCCCATTCGGAAATCATCGGATAATAGCCTCTTATCAGCTACCCGACGCTTATCGCAGATTTGCACGTCCTTCATCGCCTACTAGTCCCAAGGCATTCACCATAAGCCCTTAGTAACTTATTATAAATCCTTTAAATGTAATTGTTATTTAAGACATAAAGTCTTAAATGACTAGAAAGATTGTTGATAATATATAAATTTCAAAGATCAATCTCATCCAAGTATAAAAACTTGAATGGAGAGAATAATCTCTCAGAACTAAATACAACCCGACCTAAAAATTGTTCGTGAATTAACATAATTAATAGGGTTTTAAAAATAAATGTACACAAAGTACGTAAGTAATAATTACTCCGTAGAAAGGAGGTGATCCATCCCCACGTTCTCGTAGGGATACCTTGTTACGACTT
>JAHHTI010000032.1 GCA_020024735.1 Mycoplasmataceae bacterium
ACATCTTTATTAGTTGAAGATGCAGGAGCAACTTGTCCTTCAGTTAAATCTAATTCACTTAAAGGTAATAAATCAAATTCATCATCACTAGGGTTGTTTTCTTCTAAAGAGTATCCTTCAGGAAGCGAAACTTCATCAGTAAATAAAAATTTAAAGGTAATTAATTTACGGTGATTAGTTACATCGTTATCAATTTCTAAATCATATTTATTATGTTTAGCAAATTTTGCTAAAAGAGTGTTCTTTTGTTCTTCTTTTTCAGCATCATCAAAGATGATGGTATCTAGTTTTACTTCCACTTCTTGAGTTTTACTATCAATTGTAATACTCTTAATTACTAACCCTTGTTCAATTACTAATTCTTCTAACTTTGGTTCTTTTAAACTTTCTAATAGTTTTCATTTCGCAATTGCATCTTCTTGAGCATCTATTTGTTGTTGCATATTATCACTAGTAGAGGTTCAAGTTTCTCTTCTTGGAGTTTTTCTCACACCATCATCACCTGATAATTGATCTACTCGTTCTTCATCTTCAGTTAAAGGAACAAATAAATTTTCATTATTCCCATCAGCATTTAATGGAGCACGAGGTGGTGGCGGAGGAGTTGGTCCGGTTGGTCGAGCAACTGGTCCATTCGGTTTTGCACCTGGTTTAAAATTACCAAATCGATTAGGTTGACGATTAATTCCACCTCTTCCTTGGTCTAAAATTCTTTGAACGTAAGCATCTTGTAAATTTTTATTACTATTTAAAGCCACATCATCCATATAATAAGATTTATCAAGATGAACTCTAACAATATCATTAGGGTTAATCCCAACCTTCGCTGTATCTACTTCAAAATTTTGCTTACCATCAACTGTTTTAATAAAATCATTATATTTATTAGCTACATATTCTTCAGCGCTAATATCTCTTTGTTTAATTTTAGGAGTATGATAAATTTTTAACAATAAATCAGCTTGTTCATCACCAGTACTTCAATCTTTTTGATATTCATCTAATTTCTTAGGAAGATATTCAAAATTATCTTCACCATACATTGTCTTTAAAGTTTCATTGGTGATTTTTTCTTTAATATCATCATAGATGTCATCTAAATTCTCATTAAACTTTTCATAGTTCTTTTTATTTTTAGCTTCAGTTTGTGCAATTCTTTGCATCTTTTCATAATTAGTTAAAGAATTTCTCCCACGATCACTCACGGCATATGGATTTAAAGCATCCACAATAATTTGATCTCATTCGTTAAAGTCATATTCACTATAATCAACCGACATTGCTAAACTAGTATCAGCCCCATCAATCATATCAGGGTCTAACTTTTTAATTTCTTTATTCTTCTTTTCTTTGGCTCTTTTTCTTTCTTTAGCAACCGCTTCTTTGTCATAATCAAATTTTTCTGGTGGTAATGCATTCGGATTGCTTCTTAATTTTTCAGAAACAATTGTTGCCATATATTTTTGATTAGTTTTTCTTCGATCATCGTTTTTAGAAACATATGTTTGCCGTGAATTAATGTTTCCATTATAAATATTTCTACCGTCCATGAAGCCTCATTTTTTTACAATATTGGTATTATATATTATACAAAAATTAAATTCTAAACCTTTAAATATAGCATTTTCATATTGAAAATTCTCCTGGAAAACTTTATTTTTCACAAAAACACTGGTTTTTTTGTTGATTTTTTAAATATCATTTAAAATATATTTAACAAAAAATACCAAGTATTAGTGAGGTTAGTGTGAGCAAAAAAATAAGTTTTAATGTTAGTATGGAACAATTAGAAAAAGCTAAAAAAATGTATGACGTAGCTGTTAAGCATGATGCTAATATGACATTTGATCAATTTTTAGAAAAATTTGCTATCAATGCTTTTGATACTCAATTAGAAATTAATGAAATGAATAATAGTATGAATAAGATGTTTGGAGATATGATGGAAAGTATGGGTAAGGATGGTATTAATAATTCCTTAAAAGATATTGATACTATGGTTCAAGAAATTTTTAAAGCCGGTGTCCAAAAACAAACAAACTCTGAAAATAATAAACAGGATGATAAAAATAAAAAGAAAAACTAATTATGAGAAAAATAATTGGTAATATAGCTAAGGCTAATAAAATCTTTGAAATGATCAAAGATGGGGATCGGATTTGTGTTGGTGTCAGTGGTGGAAAAGACTCAATGACACTTTTATATGCACTAGGAGTTTATCGTCACATTGCTGCTAAAGAAGGGATTAACTTTACAGTAGTTGGGGTGCACATGAAACTTAATCTTTGTGCTGTTGATTATGATTCATTAGCCGAATTTTGAAAATCTCAAGGCGTGGAATTTTATCTTGCCGATACCAAAATGGGAGAGATTTTAAAAACTCAATTAAGAAAAGGGAAGATTCAATGTTCATTGTGTTCTAAAATGAAGAAGGCCATTTTAATTGACCAAGCTAAATTACATCATTGTAATAAAGTGGCCATGGGTCATCACGCTGATGATGCCATTGAAACATTGTTTTTAAATATGATTAATGAAGGGAGAATTGCTACCTTTAAACCACAAATGTTTTTAGACCGTAATCAAATTATGTTTATTCGTCCTTTAATTACATGTCGGGAAAAGGATATTGCTCGGGCAGCTAAAAAATTAGAACTACCAATCTTACCATGTGGATGTCCGATGGAAGGATTTACCCAAAGAGATACGATGAAAGCTTTTTTAAAGCAACATTTTTATGATGATAAAAAATGGAATAATGCTTATAATAATTTTTATACCGCTTTATTTAATGGTAAACAAGCAGATTTATGATTTATTGATACGCATGAAGATAAAATCAATCCTATTGATTTGAGGGATAAAGGAGCACGCGATAATGGAAGAACCAAAAAATAAAAAGATTGCCCAAAAAATTTACGAATACTTAAAGCAACATCACTTAACTATTTCTTTTTGTGAAAGTGCTAGTGCTGGTGCATTAACTTCAATGTTTTGTGAAACTTCAGGAGTGAGTGAAGTTTTTAAAGGTTCAATTGTGGCTTACCAAAATGAAGTAAAAAATAAATTATTAGGAATTAGTGAAGTCATCTTAAATAGTCAAGGAGCTGTGAGTGCTGCGACTGCGGAATTAATGGCTACTAATACTGCCAAAAAATTACATACAGATATTTGTATTTCTATTACCGGGAATGCTGGGAGTAATGTAATGGAAAATAAACCAGCTTGTTTTTATTATGTGGGTATCTTTATGATTGATCGTTGTGATGTCTTTGAAGTACAATTAGTTGATCATGAAAGAAACTTCAATCGTTTTAATATTGCTGACTATGCTTTAAATAAATTATACGAATATATGAAATAAGTTATCTTAAATGGATATTAACGACGGTGTTTCTTAATAAGAATAATAGCACTAACTATTATTATTAATGTTAAGACTAAAATCGGAATTAAATAATATAGATAGGTAGTAGAATGATAAGTTTCACTTACCTTTGTTCCATTAACACTTAATAAAGTGCCTTCTCCTCCACTTGTACCATTAACGGTATATTGGAATTGGAAGATATAATCATGACCAATAGTATAAGCAATGGTATCTTTTTTTAAATAAATATCAGAAAGGGTAAAACTCATAATAACTTCTTTTTTCGAAGGATTATTAAAATCAGTTGCAACCCCCATCACATCCACAGCTTTCACTACATAATCACTTACTGGATTAGTTAAGGTTAAAAATTGTTTGGCTTTCTTATCTAACGCAGCTCCTGATAAAACATGGAAATCATCTAATAAAGTATCAACATTTGTTCCTGAAGGAATATGTGACTTCACTACTGTCACACCTGAAATATTTCTAAAACCTTCAATGGTAATCGTTTGTTTATTTTTGGGAGTTGATCAGATGGTTAATAAAATTGAATTAGCTGTGTTACTTTTAACATTACATTGTCCAAAGGCAATATCATGAGCATCAGGGGTTTTAGCAAACAACATTCTTTTAATAGTAGCATTATTTAAAATATTAGTAATAAAGCTTTTATTACTAGGATTATTAAAATATTGAGCAGCCACAGGAGCGGTCATTGAACTTCAATTTTCCCCACTAATCCGGTCAAAATTACGGACATTAATCACACTGGTAAAGGTATCTTCATAAGGAGTTACTAAAGTAGAGGGGTGTAAGGCTACTACAATATTATAAACATAGTTTTTTACCAATCCTTCACTACTATAAAATTCAGGGAATAAGACACTCACAATTGCTTTATCATTAGAACCTTGTGAATGTAATTGGGAAATGGATAATTGCACCGGAGCATCTGAAGGAAGATTGGTCACATTAGCTAAATTATTTTGACTTACATTAATCCCCACATTACCTTTTTCTACCTCTGCTTTAAATTCTTCATAACTATAATTTAAGAAAGAGGTTTGGTCTAATGTAACAATGGTTTCTTCATAGCGGTCAAAACCAGTGATAGTAAATAAGAAACCAGTTGTAGAAATAAACACATCAGTGTTAGTAATTTCACTAAAAAGAGGAATGTTAACACTAACTAATTGTTTAGGAGAAGTTTTATTCGCATCTTGCACTAATGTTTTAGTACTAATAACTTGTACAATACTTTTAAAATAATCAACATTGTCTAAAATATCAATTAGCTTCTTTTTCATTGATGTAGGAAAACAATTAGCAGTAGTATTAAGATAAACTAAAAGGTGATTTCTAATGGCATCAATAGCATCATATTGATAGACATTATTTCCCGTAGGAGAAACTGGAAGATTAATTTCATGACTTAATTCTTTAAATTGAATAGGTTTAGTAAAATCCTTAATAATAAAATATCCACCAATTCCAATTCCACGAGGATTTTGGACATCAAGATTATTAATCTTGCCATAGGTTAATGAAAAATAAACTTTTAGTTCTCCTTTTTTGGTATCATACTCTAATGTATCAATAATATAAACATTGGATTTATCATTAAAGTCTACTGGTAAATTAATAAACATTCCTTTAATATCTTTAGTTTTTATTACATTGGTTAAATCAGCAATGGTAACATCTTCCAAAAGTTTTCGAGAGATTTTTTCATCAATCGATGCACTATATTCCATAATATGACCACTATTAAAAGCAGTCGTTAGGGTATCTGGTAAAACTTCACCGCTTGCTGCTTTAAAACCCGTAACTGTTCAAGGAACATTTTTTAAAGTCCCAAAAGGTTTAGCAATATTATTAAGGACAATATTTTCAATATCCACATTAATAATTAAAGTACCATCACTAATATTTTTAATTAAATTAGTTCCAGGGTGTAAAGTAAGCTTAACTGCTGGTAAGTCTCTATCTTGCTTTTCATCAATCGTTCTTCCTAATTGTTCTAATAATTCATTAAGGTTAAATCTATCTAAAGAATCACCAATTAAATCTTTGTTTAAAGTACCTAAATCAGTGGTTAAATTTTTAGCATTAAAAGCTTCACAAGTAATGTGGTTAGCATTAAATAAATTAATGGAATAAGCATAAGTATCTTGATGCTTACCATTTACTTGAACATTTTCTAATAAAACTTTAAAAACAAATTGGGAAGTACCACTTGGTTCATTACCGGTAACAGCGTTGTTTAGAGTAGGGAATTCTCCAGTTTCATAATATTCACTAATATTGGTTGGGGTAGCATTCGGTAAAGAGATACTAATTTGACTATTATCTTCCAAACGATTATTAGGGTTATATAAAAAATTCTTAATAACAGTATCTTGTAATTGATGATATAAAGTAGCATCATCATAAAGCATTGCATTCACAAAATCATAAGGGTATCAATTACGATGCAAGGTTTGAGCATCTACATAACATGTTGTGGTTAATAAACTTCCTAAATTTTTAATTGGCATAATGTTCCCATCAACATATTGATATTTTGGATCATTGGCTACATAATTAGGTAATTGAGGACGTGGCATAAAACCAACAATTTTTAAATTACCAACCACATCCGCAGTAGCGGTAGAGATTTCTAAGATAATAAAACCATTAGCATTCGAAGCATCAATAATTCTAAGATTAAAGCTAGCTATAGAAAAATCAGGAGCAATATTTAACAATAGTTCATCCTTGTGATCAACAATAAACTTTTTTCAAAAAGGAATATCTCTTTCACTTTCGGGTTTTTTATCACGAATCAATAAATCAGTACTATTATTAACACTATAAACCGCTTCACCCCGAGCATTAAATAGATCAGGGTTAATTTCTCAAGTTGGAGAAGTTTTAGTAGTAGATGAAAACACCATATTGGTTGATGGTAAAGAAGTATTAGCCATCATCGCCATTGATGCCATTAAAGGAAGGATACATAAGGTACTAAAAATAATTTTTTTCTTCATTATAAAACTCCTGAATCTTCATCAATTAAATGATTTCGCTTATATGCAGCAATTGATAAAACAATCATTGCAATTAGTAATAAGGTAACTGCTAAAATTAATAAAATATATCAAGGACTCATCCGGTTACTAATAGGAGTTGGGGGAATAGTAGCAGAACTAATTTCCACATTTAAAGAACTAAATAGCGGATTAAATGATCCAGCCAATGGGAAAGAATAAGAAAGCGCATCTCGTCCTTCACAATTAATATTGATTTTAGAAGTATCAAGAGAAATAGAGAAGTTACTTGCATCATAGTTAATAGCACTATTATTAGTACCAAAAGTAATGGCAACCTCAGGTTTTTGATTTCTTAATGAATTCACCACAATTAAAGGAATAGAAGAGATATTACTATTCACAAAGTCTTTAATAACCTTACGGCATTCTTCAGCCACAGCAGCTTTCACTTTATCGACATTAGCAATAGTTTCTTCAGATAATTGTTTAAGTACCTTATAACAAGCTCTTTCAAATAAGCTATTTAATTCAACCCCGTTATTAATATCTTGGTAAACAAGGTTAATGTTTTGCTTGATAACTTCTGGTTTTCCATTTACATATCCATTAAAAGTAACTTCAACTCTTGTTTTATCATCAATGAAATTGACTTCGATATCTTGGTTATTAGCAATTTGTGAGAAATAAGTTCCTAAATTAGTGGTTAAGTACTTAGTAATCAAAGCTGAACGATTAGTCAATTCTGCTTCGTCAAAGTATTTTTGATAGTCTATCAAAAAAGCCTGTTGATTAGTAATTTCATACATATTCAATACTTGGTTAGCATTGACTGGTGCAGAATTTAAAGCAGTACGATTAAAACCAGTCATGGTAACTGGAAAATCTAAAGTAGTGGTTAATAGATTTCCGTTTTGCGCAGCATTCGTAGTAGTAATATTTAAGGAAATTGAACCATCAGCATTATCCCTTGTTTTTGCAATATCACTAATGCTAAAGGATAAAGGAGTGTCTTTAAATCATTGATTGTAATTAGTATTAAGTCAATTAACTAATTCCTTTTTTTGGGCAGCATCATTAAAGATTTGATCAATGGTAAAATTAGCAAAAGGGGTATTAGTAAGATTAATAATAGTATCAGTTTGTTTTAAAGCTGTCGAAGCGGTTGAAAAATTAATGAAGTGGGTAGTTCCAGATTTATAAACCGGAATGGTTGAACTTAATTTTTCTGGTAATGAATAAAAATCTGCTGTTAATTCAATTTGGTTATTACTTCCAGCTACTGCACTAAATGCTCATGAACCATCCTTAATGATATTTGTTCCACTAGGGGCAGTGACTGGATTAATCGGATTCTTAAAATAATAGTTTAAATTACGTGCTGCATTAATGTTAGCAATGATTGTTGCTTGGATTGATGGGGAATTTAAAACATCAAAAGCAAAATAATCTTGCAATGGTAAACTGTTATAAAAAATATTTGCTTCTTCTACAGGAAGGGGATCATTAAAAGTAGTTAAAGAACTAGCATCCCGATCCCCTCCAAAACCAATCACTTTAATATTAACAGTGATTTCACCAATCACATGCTTACTGGTAGTAGCATCATTAATCATTGCATTTCTTAATTTAACAGTTACTTCAATACTGCGATGAGCATCATCTGGGTTTTTTAGTTCAATCGCAGGGTCAGTACTTTGGTTAGAGGTTAGGAAAAATTGTGGGTAATTAACAAACATTAAAGATAAGTTTTTTTGAATCATTTTAATTAAAGCATTCTTAGCATCTAAATTGGTAGCAACACTAGAAGGAGGAATACTACTTAATAGTTTATCTCCACTAATATCTAATCCACGACTACTAGCACTTATTCCATAATCTGGTAGTAAAGATGTTAGTTTAGTATTAAAACCTTGAATCACAATTTGTTGCTTATTAGTAGAATAAAAAGGTAAATCATGAGGGTTTAAAGCATTACTTAAAATATTAGCTTCTACTACTACTTGACTAATATCATCAGTCTTAATAAAATGCGGATCTAAGAGTGGTAATTTATCATTAGTAGTGACTGGGAAATTATCAAAATACTTATAAGGGTTCTTATTAATATCATTAATGATTTTAGCTTGGTATTCATTTACCCCACCACCAATTCAATCATAGACATCAATGGCATAGGTATTAGCATTCATACCATCAATAGATAAATCATTAATCTTTAAATCATGCTTAATGGTAGTTGCCGGAGCTGGACTAATAAAATTAGTTACTTGAATTTTAAATTGATTAATACTGATTTCTCCAAAGGCGTTATAGGTATTTGCCATTTTAAAAGTAAAATCAAGAGCATTTGGAAGGGTACTCTTAGTGACTTGAATATCAGTAATATCCTCTTCAACATAAGGGTAATGAGTAGTAGTGATAGTAGGGTCTTTATCATTAGGTGGAAGGTTACTAAAAATACTTTCCACATTATTGATAATAAAAGTTTTAATGGCACTTTGAATTTCATAAGTATCTAAACGATTAATAACTTGTGCAGTTAAATACTTTCCTAGTTCTCCAGACACTGCAATCCCATTATCAATCACAGATGTTTTAACCTTCGTAGGTTCTGGTAAGTGTGCTTGATAATAAATGGTAAAAGGTTGTAATGCTTCATCCTTGTGGAAACTAAAATTATCATCATTTTCAATATAGTTAGTTAAATAGATATCAGCGGTAATTAAACCTTTTGATTGCGGTACTAAATGAGCAGAATTGTGAGTAGTCATTGTGGTATCAGTAAAACCATTTTCTAAAATCATATAATTCTTAAGTTCATCATCATTATTTAAAAGATTAATCACAGCTTGTGGTGTTAAATCAAGCGGTATTTTTTTAGTATTTAAACTTACCATTGTAGGACTTGCAGGTTTAGCATTAACAAATCTTACCGGATATTCAAAAGTACCAGTTTGCACATTCCCATTAGCATCATAAATTTTACTTAATACGACAGTCGCTTCAATCACTCCATCCCGGTTATCAATGACTAAACTATGAGGTTTAATAATTGGTAGTGGAGCTCCTTCAGGTAAAGTACTAGCTAAAATATTTGGTATCTTGGCTAATGAATCTTCATTAAAAGTAAAGGCATAATTATTCATTTCTACTGGAATAGGGATAATAGTATTAACCTTAGTGGTTAAATTACCATTAATTAATTGATACTCATATTGGACAGGTTTAGGCACATCCGCAGAAGATACAACCTTTCCTTTTTCATCAAGATATTTAGAAACAGTTGCACGGACAGTAATTTTTCCTGTAGCATCATCAGCATTAATAATAGCAATATCAGTTCATTCAAAACCCGATGCTGGATTAGTAATATGAACCATACTATCTAAGCATGCTCTTTTTTGAAAAGCATCAGTTCCTAGTAAAACCGCTTTTAAAGCAGTAGGAGTTTGGGGGAAATTCGGATTCTTTAAATAATCGTAAGAGATAGCAAAGCTAGTAGCCTTAGAAAGGGTTTTAGCAGGATTAAAACCAATGATTTTAAGATCTCCTAAATTGGTATCTACATTGACATCATTATTAGTAATTGCTTTAGAAACAGTAATATTCTTGATAGTAATAAAATTATTAATAGTATTGATTTCTACATCACTAGTACTCATTACTTCACCAAAACCGATATTATCAATAATGGCATTTTTGTTTTTATTTAAATAAGCTAATAAGAGATTATTATCATTTTTTCATTGATTATAAACATCATTAATATTTTGACCATCAAAACTAGTATCTTCATAGAAACTTGATTTTAAAGCAGTAATGGCATTATTTAAATTAGTAAAACTTGCACTAATGGGTAGCATATTTTCAGGAGCAGCTTTAATATAAACAATAAAACCAATTCGTGCTAGTCCATTGGTATTACTAGAAGCCATAATGGTGTTATTGACTTTTACCCCTAAATCTGGAGAAAGAGCATCTAAGCCATCAAAAAAGACTTTTAACATTCTCACTAAACTATCAGAAGAAGTGGCCTCTTTCATTTCTTTAATTATGCTAGAAGGATATTCCTTAGTGTTAACATCTTTTTTAGGAGTAATGTTTAAAGACATTAAAGGTAAGTTAGCTAATGAAATATCAGGTAATGTCATCTTATTAGACAAGGTAATATTGGTTAAATCAATGCTATTTGTTGAAGCATTTCAAACTGCCCGACAATTTTCAAATATCACACTTGTTGGTAAGTTATTTAAAAGATTATTTTTATTTTCGTTTAAACATTGCAAAATATCCTTGTTAGAAGTAGCAATGACATTTTTATTAATTCTTTGTAAAGCACTTGATAAAGGAACATTGTAAACATTATCAATAATAGCTAAATTATTTCATTGAATCTTTTTAGCAAAACCACTTAAAGTAAAATTAAAACTTTTGGTAGCAACAGGATTACCATTCATATCAATAATGTCATGTAAATCTAAAACAAAACTAATTGTTCCATTGACATCATCAACATTTTGGTCATGGAATGAAGGTTTTAAAGTAGCACTAGCAGTATCAATAAAATTAAAGATATATTCTAAATCATTATTATCTAGTAAAGGAGTGTGGCTAGCTACATAATCTCCAACAGTGGTACTACTAACATCAACTTTATTTCAAGTATAAATCCCATGACTAAAAGTAACCTCACCTTTTGCAGTAATTTCATCTCTAGTATGGTTTAAATTAACAATAGTAACTGGTTTTTGAATTTGATCAATTACTAAGGTTTGCCCACTCTCTAAAATCGGTTGCTTAATAGAAGCTCCTGAAGCATCGATGCTAATGACATCAATTTGATTCATTATAATTTGTCCTTGCTTTCAATCTAAATTCTTAATGCTAAATTCCACAGTTGCTGAAGGAGCTAAATCATTGAATAATGTTAAGGCTAATTCTTGACTAAAAATTTTATTTAAATAAGTTAAGGTTGCAGCTTCATCACTTCAATTGATTTGTGCGCCATAAATAGGTGGTAAGTGAACTGTGTAAACACTTCCTACCAGTGAAGGTTTTAAAGTAGGTTTTGTTGGTGCAGGAGCAGAAGCATCTTTCGCACTATTGAAAGTTGTTGAAGTTATTTTGTTTGCATAAGGCGTAGAAAATACAATACAAGTGGTCATCATCAAGGAACTGA
>JAHHTI010000033.1 GCA_020024735.1 Mycoplasmataceae bacterium
GCTACTATCATTTTAGATGATGATTTGGTATCATTAAAGTCTAATTCACCACTTCAAGAAATTTCTGTTTATCCTTATGTAATCAGAGATTTCAATATTGCTATTAATAAAGATGAAATTGAAAAAATTAATTCAATAATAGCTAAAATATCATCTGTAGAAAACGTTAAGAATGTTATGCTAGCTGATAAATTTGTGAAAAATGATGAAGTGATCTATACTTTATCAATCACTATCTCTTCACTAGAAAAAACATTAACAAGTGATGAAATCAATTCTATTATGGATAAAATTCAAGAAGTAGCAAGAATTTAGCATTCATATTTTAATTTATCACGAGCGATTTTTCATTCAGGAAAATATTGACCTACCATAGCTCAAAATTCAGAAGAGTGGTTAGGATGAACTAGATGACATATTTCATGAATAACAACATAATCAATTAAAGTTTCATGCAACATATACAATTGAATTGCAAGGGTAATAGCCTTAGAATTAAATTCGCATTGTCCCCATTTAGAGTTATACCATTTAGTGGTAATGGAATTAGCTTCTAAATTAATTCTTTTCAATCATATTTTAGTTTTTTTAACCAAATATTCATGTCCTTCTTCATGTAAAATTTTATTAATCATCCTTTTCTTATTTTCTTCACTTCTAAGGAAAAGATAAATTTTGTTATTAATTATTTCATATTTCTCTTTATTAGGTACAAGATTAATTTTAAGTTCATAAGGTTTTCCTAAAAGAGTGATTTTATTTTCATTAATATTCAACAAAGAAGAGTTTTTACGTTTTTCAATAAAATTATAAAATTTATCAAAATGTAGCATCACAAACTCATCAATGTAATGTACATCTAATTGTTCAGGACTAGTAACCAGTACTTCATTATTGTAATCTACTTTAGCAGTAATATTCTTGGTTTTTTTAAATACCAATTTATACATTAATAATTTTCCATCTTTAATTAGTTGGCGATAACACATACTATAGATAATATCACACTTTATTGAGGATTAATTTGGTTGATAACATTTTTTTTGATTTCTTGATAAATCTCTTCGTTATTATCAAAATATTTTTTTAATTGATCAATTCCTTGGGCAATTTTTTCATCATTATATGAATATCAACTACCACTTTTTTTAATGATATTATAATCAACAGCAAATTGAATGATTTCGTTCTTTTCATTGAAACCTTGATCAAAATAAATATCAATATATGCAGTTTTAAGAGGTGTAGCTACCTTATTCTTAATAATGGTAATCTTTGATTTAATACCGATTTTTTCTAATCCAGATTTTATCAATTCTGTTTTCTTAACTTCCATTCTAACAGAAGCAAAGAATTTTAAGGCTTTTCCTCCAGTTGTAGTTTCTGGATTACCAAACATAACCCCTATTTTTTCTCTAACTTGATTGATAAAGATAATGCTACTATTATGAACATTAAGTAAAGGTGTGATTTTTCTCAAACCTTTTGACATTAGTCTAGCATGAGCACCAATACTCATAGAATCAAAATTAGCATCTCTTTCGCTCTCGGGGAGCATTGCTGCTACTGAATCAACCACAATTAAATCAACTTTATCATTTTTTAACATTGTTTCAATAATTTCAAATGTTTGTTCACCACTGGTAGGATTAGCAATTAACAATTTGCTTAAATCAATTCCCATGCGGCTCAAGTATTTCATATTTAATGTGTTTTCAAGATCAAGAAATAAGCATTTTAGTCCATTTTCTTGAGCTTTCTTGATGGTAGTCAAGGCAATAGTAGTTTTCCCTGATGATTCATTTCCAAAAATTTCAATAATTTTTCCTTTTGGAATTCCACCTACTCCTAATGCTTGGTCTAATTGATAACATCCTGTAGAGATGACATCTAATTCGTTTTTCAACATTTTATCTCCATATTCGATGACATAGTTATCCTTCAAATTGAATAACTTAAATAGTTCTTTTTGATTAACTTCTATATTTTCTTTCATTTTATTTTACTCCTTCATAATTATTTTTGTTTGGATCTCTCCATATATGTAAGTGCTGTTTTTTTGCAAAATCACTAAAAAATTTTTATTTTTTTCATTTTTAGTCCAAAAAACCTTGCTAAAAAAGCTATTAAAACTATTTTAAAAACCAGTTTTAGATAGTCTTTTGAGTACTTTTAGCGAAGGGTTGATAAGGGGTTCAATATAAGGAATAAAGGAGATATTATGTTATAATGTATTTATACTTTATATATAAAGTATATAAATAATATGAAGAAATCTACGAAAATTTCTAGCTATTTTTATCGTCATCAAAAGGCCGCTATTATTGCGACATTTCTTTTTGTTTTATTTACATTTTTAGGTTTTTTAATTTCATTCTTATTTTTAAATTCTCTAAGCCATGAACAAGTAGTGTTGTTTAGTAGTGAAGTTGCTGATGGAACAGCTTTGAATGCAGAATTGACTGTTTTCATTTTTATGATTATTTTTGGTACTTTGGTTGCTGTCTCTTTAATAGTTTCAGTGGTGTGACTTTTAATTTTAAAATTTAAACGTAAGGATAAAGTGAAAATTCCTTTATCTTCACAAGAATTAAATTCATCTGAAACTGTAGTTGACTTGGAGGTTCAAGATGAGTAAGAAAAATCGTCATAATTCTGAAAATAATGAAAATTTAGATATTACTCAAAATTTTGGTATCCAAGATGATGAAATTCAAGAATTCAACATTGACGGTAAAGAAACTACTTCATTACCACAAATTTCTCCTAATTCTGAGTTTGACAAAATTATTGATGAACAAAATGGCGAAGAAAGTTCTTCTCCTAAAGAAACAATAAATGATACTCCTTCTGATGAAGTATCATCTGTAACTGCTGAACCAGATAGTGAAGAAGATTCACATGTTGGACATCTTTCACCTAAGGAAGAAAAAAAGATTCAAAAAACTAATGCCAAGGATGCGGCAAAAATCTTTAAAGGAAATGAATATGATCCTAACAATGATGAACATCGGGAAATTGACCCTGAAACCATAAGTACTATTCGTGATACTTTTGGTAATTCCGGATTACATTATATCAATGCTTTTGATATCGATTTAGACAAAATTGAACCTATCAATTTAAAAAAGAGAAAGTATCAAAAAAACACAAATTTATTTATTAACACCAGAGTGTATAACCGTTTCATCGAATACAATGCTTCTGATTTTACTCCTACTCAAATTAAAGATTTATTCATTGATTTAGATAATATTGATTTACCTAATGATTCTGGTTTTACGCTTCAACTTTATCCTAATGATACTGAAAAAACTTTAAAAGTAGAAGTTTTTGTTAGTAAATTTTACAAATATGGAGAAGTGGTTGAAAATAGAAAGGCATTTTCTCCTTTTTGAATTAGTGGATTTAATGAACCAGTATTGTATGCTTCAACCATTAGACCATTAGAAAAAAACTATCGTGTGAATGAAGCGAATACTTTCGCTTACCGAGAAACCACAAAAATATTAAATAAAAAAATTGCTGCTAAATATATATCTTTATCACGTGATAAAAATGCTACTGAACAAGATTTTAAAGAAGCTCAAGCATTAAAAAATTCATATATTCAACATCATATTGAAAGATTAAATATGATTAATAGTGTGGAATGAGAATGTGTTCCTGATTTATATATGGATTGAAGAAATAAAAGAGTAGTTATCAAACTTTACTTAAAGATTTTGTCTACAATTGATTACTCTCGTTTACCAAGATATTTATATGTTGATTCATTTAATGTAAATCTAAATGATTTAATGGATGTTTCAAAACAACAAGCAACTTCTTTTGATGACAATCCTCGATATAAAAAATCATCAAAAACACTAATTGATATTAATACTATTTGTTATTTAATAGCACTTAATGCAATGTATAAAAATATTTTGATTTTTTCATACAACACTTTATATGAATGTTATAAAACCATTTCTTATCAAGTGCTAAAAAAAGGGTATGATTTAAAACAAATTACTCACGCAAACTTATCAACTCTAAAAATTATTGATTTTTCTAAACACTTTGTTTGTCAAAAGAAAATGTTTGATGATCGTTTATTACATTTAATGAATCTTAAATCTTCTCATGAAGAATATTATCAAATGAAATATATTTATACAATGCAAAAAAATCCTCATTTATTATATTCAGACTTCATTGTGAAAGAATTTGAAAAAGTAAAAATTAATGAACTCGCATATCTTTTAAGAAATGAAGAAGAAAAAGCTTGAAGAAAAAGATTAGAAGCCTTAAAAGCTTCAGAAGCTACTGCTAATGCTCCTGATAAGGATTTCTTTATTAACAATTATAATGTTTTTGATTATAGTCATCACGAAAGCCGTGATATTGAATCTTTTTTGATGAATGTTATTCGTGAAGACAAGGATGAAATTGCTAGAATTGCTGCTTTAGGTAAAGAAGTATTAGCTATTGACCAAAAAGAATTTTATTCTAAAAAAGAACTTCGTGAAATGCAAAGAACTGCTCGAAGATTAAATCGGATAAAATTACAATAAGAAAGGAGGAAAATTATGGTAGCAAATAATAAATCACAAAAAGAAATGAATACTTTAGAACAAGAAATTTTAATTCAAGAGCAATTAATGGTTGCTAATGAAATTAATAAGTTAGAACACAATATTACTTTTGGTGATAGTGCTACTTTTGCCCAAACAAAAAGAATTAAAACAGGTGCTATTTTATTTTCTTCTATTCTAATTGCTGTTGTGGCTTTATTCCTTTTTATTATTTTCTTAGTTAAAGATGTCATTAATTTATCTAAAAATTTTCAAGAAATCTTAACGTATTTTGATATTGCGATGATTTTTATTTTACCTCTTGTTTCCATTTCTACTGTGTTATTAGCCAATAAAATTAGTTTGAATAAGAAAAACGATGCTAATCGAGCAAATGTCGTAATGCTCCGTCGTTTAGAAAAATATTATCGTTTTTTAAAATTTGATTTTGATCCGGAAAAATATAAAGTTTGAAATGATGATTTTGTGGTTGATGTGGATGAATCAGGTTATTTAGTGAAATACGTCAGATTCTATAATCGTGATGGTACTATTACTACTAGTCCTTTTAGAAATATTGATGAATTAAAAAAATATATTGAACAATCAGAAGATACTATTCGTCTAAAAGAAATTAATGATAAGATGAATGAAACCATTTTTGCAATTGATCAAAACGAAAATCAATATGCTAAATTTAACCAATTCCAAGGTATTACAAATGGAGTCGTTTCTAAAGCGGTAGTCGAAAGAGAAACTATTAATGACATTGTTTTCACTGATCCAACTATCGACTATTGACCTGAACAATATGCTAAGAAACTTTCTAAATGATATTCTCGTGAAGAATATCTTGATGGTTTCAATTTTGTTAATCGTTTAAAATCTAACCTTTTAACCGATTCATGATCAAACGGTAACAAAGTAGTTGTTGATACTGAATGAATTATGAAAGATTTCCATAAAGCTCAAGCTGCTTTTAATAATAATTTATTTAAACAATATGATATCACTAAAACTAAATCACAAGCGGATGATATTGAATCTTATATCTTAATGATTAAGAATTTAGATATGAAGAAAGACCCGGCATTAAATTGAGAAGAAACCATTGATCCTAAAGATATTAATCAAGAAAAACTAATTTCTTATAACCAAAAGATTAAGGAATTAGAAGAAAGAGCATTAGAGTTATCAAAAATGCAAAAAGAACAAGAATACTTGATTAAGCATGGTTCAAATAACACTGTAATTAAAGTGGAATTATTGGATAGTGAAGAACAATATCGCAACATTTTTGATAATTACCATCCATATGAAGGTATTGAACAAGAAATTAAGAATCAAAGAGAAAGAAATAAGATTATTAAAAAGTCAAAAGGTTTCATTATTGAAAATGATTTAACTGATTTCAATTTTGATGATTTATCAAATAAACAATTAAAACAAATTATTAAGCAAAAAGAAAAAGAATCTGAAGAAGTTGAAAACATTAGATTTATGGAAGCTAATGATGATTTAGTTAAATTGAAAAATGAAATTGCTAGAGTCAAAGCTTCGAAATTTACTGAAAAACATTTAGCCTTTGAAAAATATCAAAACGAAGAATTTAGATGAATGTATCATGACGGTGAAGGAAAATATTATGAAGCTAATGATAATATGGAATGAATCGAAGTTGATCCTCCTTCAATCGCTTTCAATGAAAAGAAATTAGAAACTATCAAAAATTTACAAAAACAATATAATGCATTACAAAAAGAAAAAGAAGCTAACTTCAATGATAAATATTCTTCAATTGTAAAAATTAAAGAAAAAGCATTACTTGAAGAACAAGCAAGAGAAAAACAAGAACTCGATAAAGAAAATGCTGAATTAGAAAAACAAGAATTGGCAAAGCAAAAAGCTAAAGATAAAAAAACTAAGA
Organism: Mycoplasmataceae bacterium; assembly: GCA_020024735.1. Classification (GTDB taxonomy): domain Bacteria; phylum Bacillota_I; class Bacilli_A; order Mycoplasmatales; family Mycoplasmoidaceae; genus Mycoplasma_L. Next base: position 6,487 of record JAHHTI010000033.1, read on the forward strand.
AAAAAGCTACTAAAGAAAAGAAAGCAAAGCAAACCACAAAAGATACCTCAACTCCAACCAATACTAATAGTTATGTGGAAACCCATCCAGCTAATGAAACTTGATTAGCTGAAGATAATAAGTATTATTATCATGATGGAGAAGGAAATTACTTTACAACCAATGAAAATAATGAATGAGTTGCTTGTAATCCACCTACCCATCTTGCTAATACACAAGCACCTGCAAATACATCTAAAGCCCATGAACCATATCAAGATGAACAAGGAGTTTGATGGTACATTGATGAACAAGGAAATTATTTTTATGGTGATGAACAAGGACAATGAGTACAATATAAAGGAGAACAATAATGTCACAAACAGCAATTGAACTAGAAATTATTAAACAAAAATTGATTGATGCTAACGATGAATCATCAACATTTAAGATTGTCCAAGAATCACTTTTATCAATGGATATTGTGGAATTATTTTACAAATTTTCCCCTTATCAAACTCCAATGCAAGTGATTGAAGCTTTGAACCAAGGAGATATTGTTTTAAATATTAAATTATCTCAATTAGAAACTCCTCGATGAACTCCAACTCATATTGCAGCAGCTGATATTAATCCTAAGACTAGAGTGGATTGTACTAATTGAGATACTATTTTAACCACTTTTCAAAAAGAAGCTCAAATTGAAGAATCAGATTCAGGACATTGATATTTAAAAATTGGTTTCCCTATTTTAAGAGGTTATTTTTTAGGTAATGGTGCTCAAGAACAAATGACGATTTTTAATGCTCCCTTATTTTTTGCTAAGGCTAACATTAAATTTACTTCTATTGATGATGTCACCTTAACAATTGAAGGAAAATCTTTTGATATCAACCCATCAGTTGCCACAGTCGCATCCATTAAAAAGAAAATGTTATTTGATACTTTATTATTTGGACCAACTGACCATATTAATATTGAAGAAATTGTTGAAGGATATGCAAAGATTGGTATTAAATTTGATATTCAACCTTTAAATGCACCATTTGATAGATGTTTGTTTGCTGTTGATCAACAATTAATTAAAACCCTACAACAAGCACAAGCTGAAACAATTTTAGTACCTGCGATTACTTTAGGTTTATATGATATTTATTCCAATGCAATCTTTTGAGATTTCAACCATATTCTCCAAGTTGATTCAGAAGGAATGGGAAGTTTACTAGAACCTAAAACTAATTTAATGTTTAATTACAAAAAATTTAGTGATGATTTCCGTACTAGTGATATCTATTTATTCTCTTTTGTTGATATCATTCAACAACTTTGTGTGGGGAGAGCATTAAGTGGAAACACTTTAATTCAAGGTCCTCCAGGGACTGGAAAATCTGAAACCATATGTAACATCTTAGTGAATATTGCTTTAAATAATAAAACAGCGCTAGTAACTTCTTCTAAGAAAACTGCCCTTGATGTTATTGTTAACAGATTAGGAGATTACTCTCCTATTGCTTGTCATATGGTGACTAAAAGAAAAGAAGTGGAATATTTCTATAAACAATTTGAAAAAATTTATAACAGATTTGTGGATATTAGATCACAAATGGAAGATAACCCAATTGAAGAAGTGGTTAATCGTCATACAAGTGAAAAGTTATTTGAAGACACTTATAACGACTACCAAATTACTAACAAGCTATATCACACTAAGGTTATCTTTAGAGAAAAAGAATATTTAATTAAGGATTTGATTTCTTACGCTAGTATTGAAGATGTTCCACTATTAGAACAAAATAATATTAGACATCGTCAAGATGCGATTGATTTTGCTATTGCATATGCTGAACAATATGATGATCGTACACAAATGCCAACGGTTGGTGCTTCTTTAAAAGCTTTCAAAGATTTTGTTTCTCAAATTAACCCAACTATTAGAATAGATGCTGGTTATATGCAATCTTTAAGTAAATTTGTTAAAGGATACGAAGGTTATGATCAACGAATTGTGATTGCTGCTTATCTTTTAAACAATGCTTCTATTGACTACAAAGAATATGATGCTTTAATGGCAGCTGTAGATGCTCCTAATCCTGATTACAATTTATTTACAGCTCGACAAAGAAATTGAATTAAAGCTGTCAAAACTTATGATTTTCAATACTTAGTGGATATTCTTAATGAATTTGATGATATTATTGAGCAAACCATTGCCAAGAAATTTGAAGTACCAACTGATGTGAGATTATTTGCTACTTGATATGTCTTTATTAATCCAGAAATTAAATCTTACCTAAAAGAATTTGTTATGAAGGAAAATAAAATTGAAGGTAAAACCGAAATGTATTTAAATCGGGTAGAAGCATCTTTACAAGAAACTAAAACCCTATTGAATCGTTTAATTTTCTTAAAATTTATTAATACCATTAAAAAATATGGAAATGAATTTTCTACCATTATGCGTCAAGCAACAGCTTATAACCCTAAACCATCAGCTGCCACTATTAAATCTAATTTTGAATTATTAAGAAACTTATTCCCTATTCACATTTGTGCGATCGATGATATTTCTAATGTTATTCCTTGTGAAAAAGGAATGTATGACTATTATGTATGTGATGAAGCTTCCCAAGTAGAATTAGAAAAAGCGTTACCTTCAATGTATCGTGGTAAAAGATATGTGATTTCTGGTGACACTAAGCAATTACAACCAACCACTGTCTTTAAACAAAAAGTGGAAATTAAAACATCAACTGATAATAAATCTAAATATGCACAAGATCTTGATGATGCGATGAAAGCCACTTCTATTATGCAATATTATGAATCAAGAGCAGCGACCAATGTAATGTTAAATTACCATTATCGTTCGACATTTGCTGAATTAATTGATTTTTCTAACCAAGTCTTTTATGAAAACAATTTAAAATTAGTATCTAAATCAGTTCCTTATGAAAATCCAATTTTAATTCATCGGGTTAAAGGGTATTGAAAAAATTCGCAAAACTTAGAAGAAGTCAATGCTGTTTATGAAAGAATCTATGAACTTTCTAATACTGCTGACTATGAAAAAACCTTAGGGGTAATTACTTTCAACGCTTCCCAACAAGCTGCTATTCAAGAAAAGTTATTAAAATCAACTTCTCCTCGAATTAAGGAATGAATGGAAAGAAAGTCTCCTGATGGTTCATTCATTGGTATCTTTGTCCAAAATATTGAAAACGTACAAGGGGATGAAAGAGATATTATTTTATTCTCTATCGGTTATGACCGAACCGTTTCTAACTATGGTTCTTTATCTACTCAACCATCTGGGGCTAACCGGATTAATGTTGCCATTACAAGAGCGAGAGACCGTTTAGAAATTTTCCAATCAGAAGAACCTGGAATGTATAAAGGGACTTCTTCAGTGGCCAAAGGTCCAAAGGTATTAACATCTTGAATTAGATGAGCAAACAATACCTCTAAAATGTGTGCTAATAAAAAAATCGATTCTTCTATAGTACCTCACTTTTTATCAACCGTAGATGAACAAATTTATTATTACTTAAGAGAATCTCTACCAGAAGAATACAATATTATGTATAACCAAATGCAAGGAACATTCTTTGTCCACTTTACCATTTTCAAAAACGTCACTCCAGTTGCTGCGATTTTTACCCAAAGAGATAATTGAAAAACTGCCGGGAAGTTTAGAGAAGAATATATTTATCGTAAACTGTTCTTAAGAAACAGAAAATGATTATCAATGGATATTTCTCAATTAGCATGACAAATTGATGAAAACTATAAAGAAACAATTAACCGTTTTCTAGAAAAAGTTATGTTATTTAATGATGAAGTGGAAATCGATGTAGAAGCTTTAAGTAAGAATCAAACTTCTGCTAAAGTGGAAGAAGATGAATTAAATAACACTCCTGAAGATGATGAAAATCCAGAAGCTACTAAGGAAGAACAATAAGTATTATTACTATGAGTTGTCAAAAATCTCCTCCTTTTTATTATCACGATTTTAAAAAAATATCATTTACCTCTTGAACCCGAATTCTTCAAGATCTCCTTGACTACCATATGATATCGTCTGATTTATCTTGAGTTACTGATTTACAAAATATGTATATGGAAATTAAGATTTATATTGAAAAAAATGGGATATTACCAGATGCTATTAAAGAAAATACTTTAAAAGAAAACATTGCATTTCTTACATCTCAAAAAGAAGAATTACTGCATCTTGGAAATCAAACAGAAATGTCTCATACAAAAATCGCTTCGCTAGATAAAGAAATTCAAGCCTATCAAGAAGAATTAGATTTCTATGAAAAATATATTAAGAATAACCGTTTTGTTTATAAAAAAAATAAATCTGGAAATCAATACTATGATGAACGTAAGCAAAGTTTAAAAATTGAAAGTCATATGTTACAAGATTTATTAGATGATATTTCATTTTCAGAAAAAAATACTTTGAGAAAATTAAATAGTATTGGTGAACGTATCAAACAAGAGGTAGGATTTGAAAACTTTGATATGGTTTCATTATATTTATATACTAGACCATATATTGATATTATTATGCACACTGAAGACTACGGGTATGAGTTTTTAATGACTAATCTTTATAGTGATTACTAATACTTTTATGGATTTCATTTAAAATTAAAAAACTTT
>JAHHTI010000034.1 GCA_020024735.1 Mycoplasmataceae bacterium
AAAAACATTACTACTGATAGCTATATAAACAATATATGGTTAAAAAAAGCAATAACGTATTGGCGTATTTTTCAACATTTATTAATTTATAAATATAAATTATCAAAATGTTAATATTTGATATAAAATAAACATACTATGAGTTTATTTAAAAAGAAAATATCAGATGATGATCAAGCACTTGCTACTGTTGCATTAGATAAGACTACAGAAGAAGCTTGCCAACACTTAAATGAAATCTACAATCTTGATAAAAACAACGAATCTAGTGTAAATACCAATACAGAAGATAAAAAAACAACAACTAATAATATTAAAATTGATACTGACAATATCAAAGAAGTTAAAAAGCTAAACCAACCACATAAAGGTGAAAAACATATCGGTATTGAAAAAGGCTTAATTGTTGATTTAAAAGATGTTGTTAAGATTTTCGTTAATGAAAATGTACAATACAAGGTATTAAAAGATGTTAATCTTCGAATTAATGAAGGAGAATTTGTAGTTATCTTAGGACCATCTGGTTCAGGAAAAACTACTTTAATGAATATTATTTCTGGTTTGGAAAGAGCCACTACAGGTGTAGTTAATGTACTAGGTTCAGATTTAATTAACTTCAATAATACTGAATTGACTACTTTTAGAAGAGAAAACATTGGTTATATTTTCCAACAATATGGTTTACTTCCTAACTTAACTGTTAAAGATAATATTTTATTAGGTGAATATTTAGAAAAGAAAAATTATAAGTTCTATACTAAAAATTACAAAAAACAACTAAAAGCAGTTAAAAAAGAATACAAAAATGATGAAAATAATCCTGAATTAGTTGCTAAAATTGAAGAAATCAATAAACAATATTATGAAAACATTAATGAAAAAGACAATGTTGATAATAGTTATTTCTTAATTGAAAACATTATGAAGATGTTACAAATTGATCAATTAGAAAAAAAATATCCTGGACAATTGTCTGGGGGACAACAACAAAGAGTTTCAATTGCTAGAACATTAATTAAAAAACCTAAAATCCTTTTTGCTGATGAACCTACTGGTGCAGTAGATACTGAAATGAGTAAAATTATTATGAATTCTCTTGTAGAAATCAACAAAATTTTAGGAACTACAATTGTTATTGTTACTCACAACCCTGTCATTGCTCAAATGGCAGATAAGGTAATTCACTTCTTTGATGGTAATATTAATGAAGTAGTTGTTAATAAAAATAAGAAAACAGTTGAAGAAATTAAATGGGAGTAGAATATGCGTCTTGTAAATAGATTTAAATCATTATCTAATAAATTAAAAAAAGTTTCACCTAAAGCAAGACTTTTGGAACAAGCTGATGAAATTGCTGATCAAGTTATTGCTCTTGATGAAAAATATGCAACACTTTCTGATAAAGATTTGAAAGAAAAAACTTATCGTATTATTGATAAAATCCGTGACGATGGAATGTCAATTGATGCTTTTTTAATTGATGCTTTAGCAATTGTAAGAGAAACTCTATATCGTGTTCACGGTTTAAAAGCTTTTAAAGTGCAATTAATTGGGGCTATTATTGCTCACTATGGTGACTTCTCAGAAATGATGACTGGTGAAGGAAAAACACTAGTTCTAGTTATGGTATCTTTCGTTAACGCCCTTGCTAAGAGAGGTGTTCATATTGTAACTGTTAATGAATACTTAGTACAACGGGATGCAGAGTTTTCTAATGAAGCTTTATCTAAATTAGGTTTATCAGTTGGTTATATCACTTCATCAATGGATAATGAAACTAAAAAGAAAATGTATAATTGTGACATTACTTATGCTCCTAACTCTGAATTAGGTTTTGACTATTTAAGAGATAATATGGTACAAAACAAATCAGAAAAAATGCAAAGAGAACTATTCTATGCCATTGTCGATGAAGGTGACTCTATTTTGATTGATGAAGCTAGAACACCATTAATTATTGCTGGTAGTCCTTCTGATGATGTTTCTATTTATGTACAAGCTGATAGATTTGTAAGTTCTCTTACTCCTGAAGATTATGTTATTGATGCTGAATCTAGTGCTATTAACCTTAATGATAATGGAATTAAAAAAGCTTGTGAATTCTTTAATTTAAGTAATCTTTATGATATTGAAAATAGTGAAATTGTACACCGTGTAATGAATGCCTTAAAAGCTAACTATACAATGTTCTTAGGAAAAGAATATATTGTTAAATTTAATGAAGAATCTCAAGAAAATGAAATTGCTTTAGTAGATGCATTTACTGGTAGAGTACTAGAAGGTCGTATGTATAGTGCTGGTTTACACCAAGCTATTCAAGCTAAGGAAAGAGTGCGAATCGAACCTGAAAATATGACCATTGCTACCATTACTTATCAATCATTCTTTAGATTATATAAGAAACTAGCAGCTGTATCTGGTACTGCTTTAACTGAAGCCCAAGAATTATTGGATATCTATAATATGGTGGTTGTTCCTATCCCAACTAACAAACCAATTAAGAGAATTGATTATCCTGATTATGTTTTTGGTAACAAAAAGACAAAATGAAAATATATTCTTAGTGACATTAAAAAGAGACATGAAAAAGGACAACCTATTTTGATTGGTACTGGTTCAGTTGAAGAATCAGAAGTACTTCACCAATTACTAGAAAAAATTCACATTCCTCACCAAGTGTTGAATGCTAAAAACCATGCTCGTGAAGCTGAAATTGTTAAATTAGCAGGTCAAAGAGGTGCTGTTACTGTGGCAACTAATATGGCTGGTCGGGGAACAGATATTAAATTAGGAGAAGGCGTTAGAGAACTTGGTGGTCTTTATGTTATTGGAACAGAAAGAAATGAATCAAGACGGATTGATAACCAATTACGTGGTAGATCTGGTCGTCAAGGTGATCCAGGTGAATCAAGATTCTTTATCTCTCTAGAAGACTCATTATTTAAAAGATTTGCTACTGATAAATTTGATAAAGCTCAATGAAAAATGGGAGAAGATGTAATCGATTTAAAATTCTTCTCAAAATTATTAGATCGTACACAAAAAAGAGTTGAAGATATTAACTATGATAGTCGAAAACATTTAATTGATTATGACTATGTATTAAGTGAACAAAGAGAATTAATTTATAAACAAAGAGACTACATATTAACTGCTAATAAATTAGATGAAATTGTTTTAAGAATGATTCCACATATTACAGAATATGCCATTTCTATTCATAAAAATCCTGAAAATATCAATACTATTGATATCCCTAAATTAGTAGAATACTTTAATACTAATTATTTACCAAATGATTGAAAATTATCTAATAATGATTTCAATGATTTAAGTGAAAAACAAATTAAAGATAAACTAGATGAACATTTCACTAAATTAATTATGAGCATCTACAATAAAAATCCTCATATTGATAATGAATGAAGACAAATTTTAATTGTAGTAATGGACTCTAATTGAACTATTTTCCTAGACAAGATTCAAAAATTACGTGATGGTGTATCACTTCGTAGTTTTGAACAAAAATCTCCATTAAATATTTATGTTGAAGATTCAGACCGTTTATTCTCTTCAATGTTGAAACTAATTGCCCAAATTGTAATTAAAAATATTATTAAAAATGATGAAGTTGCTACTCAAAGAGCTCAATCACCTAATCAAGGTACTGCAATAGGTAATATCTTCGGTAGTGCAGGTAAACCTCCACGTCCAACTAATGTTGACTTTGCTTATAATAGTGCACCTTCAGAACAACCTAATGTAGATAATAGTGAAAAAGAATTTGAACAAATTGTTGCTGAATTAGAATCTCAAGACTATCTACAACCTTCACCAGCAGTAGCACAAGAAGAAACTACTACTCCAGAATCTACTATTCCTGAAACACCAACTCCAGTTGTAGAAAATATTGAAGAAAAACCTAGTGAAGAAGTAACACTTGTTGATAGTCCAAAGGAAAATAAAGAAAATACTTCTGATGACTTATATAATAAATTCTTCCGTGGTTTACAAAGTGCAGTTGCACAAGGTCCTGAACCTAAAACTATTCCTGAATATAAAATCATCCATGCTAATGAAGTTAAAGGACAAGTAAATAATCTTCCTGAATATAAATATGACAAGAAATCTAAAGGTTTAGCTTATACTAACAATAATTTAAAGCAAATTAACGATGCTATTAATGAAATTATGGCTCGTGAAGATGTAAGTGTTGGTGTCACTACTGAAATTGAAAATGCTACTATTGATGAACTAAAAGAAAAAGAAAAAAATCTTAACAAGAATGAAAAATAGATTTAATCTTGAGTCTCCATACCAACCTAGTGGTGATCAACAAAAAGCTATTGATGAACTGGTAGCTAATTTAAAGCATACCAAAAATCAAGTCCTTCTAGGTGCAACAGGAACAGGCAAGACTTTTACAATTGCTAATGTAATTAATCGTACTCAAAGAAAAACATTAGTTTTAGCTCATAATAGAACATTAGCTAACCAATTGTATTTAGAACTTAAAAAGTTCTTTCCTAACAACCATGTGGAATATTTTGTTTCATACTTTGATTTCTTTCAACCTGAAGCCTATCTACCTGCGACTGATACATATATTGAAAAAAATGCTCAATCAAACTTTGAAATTGAGATGATGAGATTATCTACATTAAATTCTCTTTCTAACTATGATGATGTTATTGTGGTCGCATCAGTGGCTTGTATTTATCCTACAGCTTCGAAAGTTGATTTTAATCGTTACCGTTTATTTCTAGCCATCAATCAAAAATATGAACTAAATTATATTAAACAAGCATTAGTGACAATGGACTATACATTTAATGCAGTAGAACTAAAACCAGGAACATTTAGATGAAAAGGTGATGTATTAGAAATTATGTATGGATATGATGATGAACATTTTATTCGTTTTTCATTCTTTGGTAACGAAATTGAAAAAATTACACAAGTACATGCTTTAACAGGAGAAGTAGTACAGAAACTAGACCGTGCTTTAATTACTCCTGCCAATGAATATGTAATGAACCGTGAAAATGCTACTGATGCCTTAACTAGAATTGAAAAAGAACTTCAAGAACGAATTGTGTACTTTAAAAACAAGAATAAATTGTTAGAAGCTGAAAGAATTGAACAACGTACTAATTATGACATTGAATCATTAAGAGAATTCGGGATTTGTCCTGGAATTGAAAATTATGCAGCACAATTAGAAGGAAGAGCTCCTGGAGAAACTCCTTTCTCTTTATTAGACTTCTTTAATGATGCTGATGATGAATGATTATTTGTTATTGACGAATCCCATATCTCTGTACCACAAATGCGCGGAATGTATAATACTGATAGAAGCCGAAAAGAAACATTAGTAGAATATGGTTTTAGATTGCCATCTGCGCTAGATAATCGGCCTTTAACATTTGATGAAATTTTTAGTCGTACAAAAAATACTATTTATGTATCAGCCACTCCTAATGATTGAGAAAAAGAAATTTCTCATAACCACATTGTCGAACAAATTGTTAGACCTACAGGGTTAGTTGATCCAACCATTGAAATTAGACCATCTAAATTTCAAATTGATGATTTAATTAATGAAATCACAAAACAACGAACTAGTGGTGAAAAAACCTTTGTTTCTGTAATTACCATTAAAATGGCAGAAGAACTAACTGATTATTTAAAGCAAAGAGGAATTAAAGTTGCTTATTTACATAATGAATTAAAAACTATTGAACGTTCGAAAGTTCTATACGATTTACGTAAAGGAAAATATGAAGTAGTAATAGGTATTAACTTATTAAGAGAAGGAATTGATATTCCTGAAGTTTCTTTAATGGTCATCTTTGATGCTGATAAACCTGGGTTATTTAGAAGTGAAAAATCCTTAATACAGATGATTGGTAGGGTTGCACGAAATGTTAATGGACGAGTCATCATGTATGCAGATAACACCACTAAGGATATGCAAGAAGCTATTAATGAAACCGAAAGAAGAAGAAATATTCAATTAGCTTATAATGAAAAACATCATATTAAACCAAAAACTATTTATAAAGAACTAAGTAATGAATTATTTGACCACGAAGATTTTAATAACTTAATCAAGAAGAATAAATCAACAACTGCTATTATTAAACAACTAAAACAAGAGATGCTTACAGCTGCTAAAAATCAAGAATATGAATTAGCTGCTACCTTAAGAGACCAAATTATTGAATTATCTGCTATGAAGGATAATGAAAAGAAAAAATAAGTTTTGTCTTTTAAACTTAAAATCTTTTTAAGTTATTCACTATATTCACACCTAATTATTTTATTTTTATAATAAAATAATAAAATGAACCATAAAAGTAAGAAATTATTCCGTCATACAACTATTTGTATTAGTTCATTGCTGCTAGTTACTAATGTTTCTATAGGTCTTGAATATTGTTTTTCTAAACAAACTAATATTTCTACTGCCTTCACTGCTGCTTCTGATGCAATCCCTGATTACTTAAACAATGATTTTAGTTACAATACTCCAGAAATTATTAAGGCTGCTAGTGTACCTAAATTTGACCCACGTCAAGAAGCTAATTATCTCCCACCTGTAAGAGACCAAGGATCTGAAGGTTTATGTTGGGCTTATTCTACTATCGGAGCAGCTGAAATTAATGCCATTAAAACTGGTATTTATAAAAACCCTAATACACTTGATTTAAGTGAACATAATCTAGATTGAGCTACAAGAGTGAGAAACAATGAAACTGATTTTCTAGGTTTGAATGAAGCAGATGTTTGAAAACACGGAGAATTTGGTGATGGAGCTTCTACAATGGATGCAGCTAACACTTTAAGTAAATGAATCAGTCCTTCAATTGTTAAAAATCCTGCACAGGAACATCACTATGTAAAACCAGCAATGAAAATGAAGAGTGTTACTAATCTCCAAATGCCTGCAGATAATAATTTAGTGTTTGTTCCAGATGATCCTGGTTATATTAGTTCTATTAAAAAAGCAATTATTAAAAATGGTTCTTGCTCATTTGCCTATCCACTAGAAGATCCAAATTATTCTCCTTGAGAGACTTATTATAATTACCCAATTGAAGTTTCAGTTGATTATCCTTTAGTAACTGATTATGCTCACGCAATTGATGTAGTTGGTTGAGATGACAATATTCCTGCCACTAATTTTGCTCCTTATCAAGCTAAAAATAATGGTGGATGAATTTGTAGAAATAGTTGAGGACCAGATTTATTAGAAAATGGATACTTCTATATGTCATATGAAAGTTACAACTATAATACTCTGTCATATTCATATATGCCAGCAGATAATACATATGAAAATAATTACTATTGAGATGCACAATGTGAAGATGTATTAGACGGAACAGTTCTTAATAATATGCAAAAGGCAGTTGCCATATTTCCAGTTAAAAAAGCTAATAATGACACTCTAGAAGATATTGATGGTGTGCAAATTAGTGTCAATGGTGTCAATGTACAAGTTAAATTTAATATATATGATAATGTAAGTTTTGATGAAACTATAGATTTACCTAGCGTTAATAAATTAGATTTAGGGAATCCGGTATATACTCAAAAAGTTACTTTTGATTATCCTGGTACTTATACAGTTAAATTAAATAAAAGTATTCCTATCTACGCTAGTAATTATTTTGCTGTAGAAGCAGTGATTACAGGTGGCAAAGAAATACCTGGTGGTGTATATTATAGTGATATGTTAGGATTTGAATTTGCAGAAGGCTCAGAAACATCTAGTCAAAATGACTTAACTTTTGTATCTACCTATCCTTATGGAAAGGATTATCATTGAACTAACACAATCGATCCAGAACGATGTCAAAACCCAGTTGTGCGTTTGGATGCATTAACTAATACTAAAAAAATAGGTAATCCACCTACCACTAATGATATTAAATATGCAGACTTAAAATTAGACAGTGAAATTATTCATTATGATGATCCTTCAACCTATCCTACTTTTAATTCATTAACTTTAAATGGGCAGAATCTTTCACCTTATAATTTCGACTTTATATATGAACCAGTTATGTGAAAAAATAGTGCTGATAATTTTGAAAAAAGAATAGGCACAGTCAAAGTAACATTATTGCCAAAAAGTGAGAACTATAAAGGAAAATTGTACACTTATTTAACTGTAAAAGGCGGTAGCTCACCGTATATTGATGGTCTAGGAAAATATAGTGATACAATCAATGATAAAAAAGAAACTATTAAAAATGCCAGAATTAATTTACTTAAAGGACCTGGTGTAAAAACATATAGAGATTTAGGATTGGAAGAATACGGATTCCAATGAACTCAACCTGATGAAACTATTACCTTCCCTGTTAACAATACCCTAACTTATACCAAAAGTGATGCAAAATATTTTACAAAAAAAACTTGAAGTAATAACGACATCTCTTTTACTAATGTTACACACACTCCTCAATTATCTCCTAAATCTAATTTTATGGATAAAAATTGTATCAAATTACCATCACCAACCGTTATTGATAAAATAAATGACGGTATTTACAACAATTCAATTAGTCCTACTAATGCTGACATTACAGAAAATGAATTCAATAGTATTACCAAAATGAATATTCTAAATCTTGTCAATATTCCTACTATTAATGATATTGAAAAAAAGCGCTTAAAAATTCAACAATGATTTAAAACTAATAATCAAGTGCATTTTACTGTTGCCACTGATAAATTAGAAAGTAATATGATCAATGTTCAATGAAATATTATTCAACCTGATGTTCCACCTGCACCATCAAACAACTCCGAACATCCGACAAATTTTATATGAATATTAGTTGCTGTTATTGCAGTTATTTTATTAATCGCAATTATCATAATTATCTTTGTGGTAAAGAAAAAAAAGAAAAAAAGTAGTAAATATAAATTTTAGAAAATCAACTATTGGATAATGGATTTTTTATATTAAAATATTTTCCTTAAAATTCGATAATCCGAGATAATAAAAGTAGAGGTGAGGTGAAATATGAGTACAATAATCGAAAAAATTAAAACTATTGTTCAAAGTAAGCAAAACCCTAAAAGAATTTTGTTTACTGAAGGTTGAAATGAAGACATCCAGTGTGCTGCTTCTATTCTTGCTCAAGAAGGAATTATTAAACCTATTATCTTAATTCGTAATCAAACAGAAATTACGAATAAATTAAAAGATGTGGAAATCATTAATATTGAAAACATTGATATAAATAAATACCAAGAGTTCTTGTGAAATCTAAGAAAATCGAAAGGATTATCAATAGAAGAAGCCGGTAAATTAGTTATTCAACCAAATTACTTGTCTGCACTAATGTTGAAATTAGGGGAAGTAGATGGATGTATATGCGGTATTGAATATGCTACTAAAGACACATTAAGAGCTGCACTCCAAATAGTAAAAAAAGCACCTGATGCTGACATTGTTACTAGTTTAATGCTGATGGAAAAAGATGATGAATCACTAATATTTGCTGATATCTCATTAAATTTGAATCCATCTGCTGAAGAATTAGCAAATATTACTAAAGAAGTAGTGAAATTCGCTCATTATTCCTTAGAATGCGATAATTTAAATACTGCAATGTTATCTTACTCTACAAGAGGTTCAGGAGCAGGGGAATCAGTAGAAAAAGTAAAACAAGCTTTTGAAATAGTTTCACAAGACTCTACTATGGCGGATATAAAAGCTAATATTTATGGAGAAATCCAATTTGATGCTGCTTATGTACCTAAAATTAGACATAAAAAAGCACCTGATGCTCCTTGAAATGCTAATCCAATGATTTATATTTTCCCTACTCTAGATGCTGGAAATATTGCTTATAAAATAATGGAAAGATGTGCAGGATTCTCTGCAATTGGTCCAGTAATTGTTGGTTTAGAAAGACCTATGAACGACTTAAGTCGTGGTGCTAGTGTAGCTAGTGTTGTTGATATAGCATATATTACAGCTGCTCAAGCTAAATAAATAACTTACTAAATACATCTATATTACTTATACATATCTTTTGATAACAATGTATTTGAGATGTATTTTCTAATCTTAGGAATTAATTCAAATAAACGGTATAAAAAAAACGTCTATGTTAGAATAGAAACATAAAAATTATAAGGGGTATGTCATGAAATTAAAGAAGTCATGAAGAATTGTGCTAGCTTTAAGCTTTGGAGCAATAATTACTAGTACTGCTGCTTTAACAATGGTGAGTTGTTCTTCCGGTGATTCCAACAACACTACTTCTTCTCAAAATTCTTCTGAACTAATTGATGTAGTAAATCAAGATATATTAACCAATAAAATAGTTCCTTTTAATAAAGAACTTAAACAAGAAGAATTCAATAAAATTAATGAAATGAATCTTTTATCTTATGTTGATATCCCTAGTGTTTCAAATGCTGAAAAAAATAAATTAAAAGTTACTAGTTATCGAGCAATTAGTCCTACTATCACTTTTAAATTGAGAGATGGTAGTGTTCTTAGTAATTTAATTAGTGTCACATGACATATTACTGATGCTCCATCTATAGATGTTCCTGAAAAACCACTACCACCTCAAGAAAAACCACCTATTGCTCCTCCTCCTTCAACTGATCAAACATTAATTAATAAAGTTAATGCAGTAATTAGTCAAATAAAACCTATAAATGAAGAAATTACTGAAAAAAAGTTTAAAGCAATCACTGATAACACTCTTTTAGATAAAGTTGATATTCCTGGTATTACACCTTCTGAAAAGAAACAATTAATGGTTAGTTATTTTAATAATAAAACACTTGGAGCTATTACATTCACAGTAACAAATAGAGGACATACTAGTAATAAAATTACTGTTAGATGAAGAATTATTCCACCAGTAGAAACATTAATTGATAAGGTAAATAAAGTAATTGACCAAATTGTTCCTATAAACAATAAGCTTACTCAAGCTGAGTTTAATGCAATTAGTGATAAAACTATTTTAGGTTTAATTACTATTCCTGGTATTGATTCGAATGAAAAGAACGAATT
>JAHHTI010000035.1 GCA_020024735.1 Mycoplasmataceae bacterium
AATAGTGCACCAACAATGTTTGGTCAATATACCCCAACTGCTAAAACTGAAATTACTCACTTTAGTTTGAAAACTACTCCTGAAAACAATTACGGTAAAGGTGATGAAAATAAATTACCATCAGACTTTTTAAGAGAATTAGAAACAGGGTCATCACCGGACTTTTTTAAGAATAACTTTGATTTGTTTGCTACTAATGCTATTCCTTCAACTTTTTACAATGCTCAATTAAAAGCTACGGCTAATGATGTGAATGGTACGATTGAATTTGAGTTTATACCAGGAATTGGAGGAGATCGGGTAAATTTTGGTAAAACTGCAAGATATGAATTAACTGAACCTGATACTTCTAAAACATTGACAACAATTAACCAATCAGGGTGAAAGAGAATTCAATCTACTGACTTTCTTGCGAGAGACCATCTTTTAGATGTTTCTAATACTTTAGATGAGGAAGTTTTAACCTTAGCACCTTATGCTCAAATAGCCTATGAAATGGTTAATAAGAGTACCACTACAGTTGATAGTAAAATTAATAAATTATTGTCAGCAATGAAAAACATTATTGCCCTTAATATTGCTAATGTTCCTAAAAAATTTAATCCTGAAACTGATATTAAATTGTCTATCAATAGTTATAGTAATAAACTTGGTGAATTCACTTTAAATATTGAATTGAAAAATTATTATGATACCAAATTAACTGACCCTCTTGTTACTACTTTCAATTCTTTTGGAAGTTTTAAATTTGGTGGTTTTAAAAATATTGACAGTTCAACTAGAATTGAAAAATCCACCATTGAAATAGTCGATTACCCAGATTTCTTTCCATTAGGGGTTAATACTACTTTGAAATCTTGATATGATCCGACAAATGCTGATACTGTGTTAAGTGCTAAAAACACTCTATTAAGTTTGATGACTAAATATAAAGATGACTTTTTCCATAACCTTCCTATAGGTGCTAATTTTTCTGTTGAATTTGATGATGCTAGCATTCAAAACCATCCTCCATTAGTGAATGTCAATATTTTTGTAGATAAATATTTTGAAGCTTCTGCTGATGGAAAAGATTATGTACTAGTGGATAAAACTTCGACTGACCCAAGTCATCCTTTAGGTTTGATAACCGTTCAAGGTTTCTTAGATGTCTCTCCTACTACTGTTGATATTCCTGATGGTAATAAAGACAACCACTATACCCTTTATCCTAACCAATATACAGAAGCTGATGCAATTGATTTTGTGGCCTCTGTAGATAGTGCGGGTAATTTTTTATACATTAAAAATGCCCCTGTTGGTTTTGATAAAGAAAAGAATATTCAAATTTCTGATTTTGAAACTAATAATTGGGATGGAACTGCTAGTTTCAATGTTCGCTTAAATCTATTTTTTGATGCTGATTTAGTTTTAAGAACAAGCTTTGCTGATTTTTCTCCAGTCAATGTGGTAATTGCTAATTTCAAAAAAGCAACTGAACCTACCTCTTTACCATCATCGATTAAAAAAGAAGCTTGAACAAAGAAGACTGTCAATGATTTTAAAAATGCTGAAGTTGTTGCTACTATTCAAGAAGAATTTAAAGGACTAGTACCGGACTCTACTATTACCATTAATGAAGATAAAGATATTAAGCGAGACAATGATTTAGGAAAAATTGTGGTTAAATGTTCGGTTAATGAATATTTTGCCAGTGAAAGTGATGCGCCTAAATATAAATTATTAGATTATGTAAATGAACCTAAAGTATTTAATACAGAATTAATTGGTTTTTTAAAAACTGGGGAAACTTCCATTAATGCTCCTATTGATCGGACTGATGAAACCATCGCTCCTTCTGTTAAAGGAATTGATACCCACGCTTCTGATATTTCCCCATATAATATCTCATCTGATGTTTTGAAATGAAAATTAGAACCTTTTATTGCCAATAAACCTTTTGGTTTTAGTGCTCCTACCAATATTCTTTTTGAAAATCCTGATGGCACTGATTCTCGACAAAACTATAATACTGATGGAGTAATCATTGTTAATGTTTTCCTTAACCTTTGATATGATAAGGAAGGACTTTTACATACTGAAAAAAGAAATTTTGGAGAAATTGCTTTTATTGGTTTACGAAAAACTACCCCTACTACCATTAATACTAAAGGTTGAATTGAAACTGTAGGGAATAATGATATTGCAACTTCTGTAACCAAAGAAGCCATTGTGACGCTGATTGATCGTCATATTACTGGTTCAAAACCTGATGGTTGAAGTCCTAAAGATGATATTATTATTGAAAACTTTGAACCAAATAACTTAA
Source organism: Mycoplasmataceae bacterium (assembly GCA_020024735.1). Taxonomy (GTDB): domain Bacteria; phylum Bacillota_I; class Bacilli_A; order Mycoplasmatales; family Mycoplasmoidaceae; genus Mycoplasma_L. Next base: position 2,309 of record JAHHTI010000035.1, read on the forward strand.
AAGGAGAAATTACCCTAACTAACGTCTACCTAAAAAGATATTATGATGAACATGGGGTTTTACAAGAACCTAAAAATACGGCTGATAATCAAACCTTAATCAAAAAATTAGTATTAAAGGGTTATGCAAAACTATTACCAACCGAAGTAGCCAAAGAAGTTACCTTAGATGAAATCTATAGAGACCAATTAGCTTCTAACTATAATACTGATAGCGCCATTAAAAGATTATTAACTCCGATTTGAAAAGAAAAGGCTATTATTACTAATCCTCCTGACAGTTTTTCATTTGACTCTGATTTCCAATTATCCTTAATTAATATTGATGGAAAACCTAATCCCAACAACTTAGAAGGAACAATTACTGTTAAGTATTCCATTACTAATTATAAAAATAGTGAAGGTCTTATCATCACCTCTTCTAAAGAACCGTTAACAGGTCAATTACTGATTAAAGGATTTAAACGTATTGAACCAACGATTGTTAATACGAGTGTAGCAGTGGATGGATATAAAGATATTGTTGCTTCGACTTTAAGTACAAGTGACTTGCTAAAAATTGTGAATACTAATTTAGATAAAATTTTTGTAAATTATCCTGATGAACCTACTAATCAATTAAAAGTAACTAACCTAATTGTTATCAATAACCAAAAAAACAAAGAAGGTCAAATTGAAATTAATTTAACTTTTACTAATTATTATAATGAACAAGGAATGATTTCTAAAGTTGCGCAAAGCAAGGCCATTACTTTAAGTGGTTTTAAAAAAGTTTCTCCAACTGTTATTAATAGTATTATTAACCCGGTTGATCCAATTGACGTAAGTCCTACTGATGTGGGTGAAACAGACTTAATGAATTATTTAATGGCAAACTTAGGATTATTTTTAACTAATCCAACAGATACTTTTTCATCAGGTGATTTTCTAGAAATAGACATTACTAATCAAAATAATTTAACTGGTCAATTAACCTTTAACGTGGTGATTACTAATTATTATGATACTAATTGTAATATTGTCAATGATCGAACTAACAAGGAGACAGGACTACCTAAGAATGGCATTGTCTTTAATAATTTTGCCAAAACTTCTGCTACCATTTTTACAGAAACCACTTCTTTAGATAAATCTGTTCCTTTTGATTACAATCTTTCATTATTATTACCATCAGAAATTCGTGATAGTCAAATTAGAGATTTTATTATGGCTCACCAAGATGCTTTAATTAGTAATCTACCACCAAAAATCTTTAATAAAAATAGTATTCGGAACATTAATGTGGTGAATGCCAATAACTTAGAAGGTAATTTAAGACTAGATATTCAAGTGGTTAACTATTATGATGACAAAGGGGTTATTCAAACCACCGAAACTAAACATTGATTTTTAACTATTCAAGGTTTCCAATCGATTACTCCAACTGATCCACAAGAAAGATTTGATTTAGAAGGTTTCTCTTCGACTCTTCCGTCTGATATGTCATTAAACAATATCAAGAATACCATTATGTTAAATAAACAAAAGATTTTTAAATCTTTACCTAAAGGATTTAACTCTAACAATATTATTATTGAAGAAATGCGTGCTGATAATATTCATGGGGAAATTACCTTAAGTTTAGTTATTACCCTTTATTATGCTCGTGATGGGGAAATCGTGAGTGGTAATGAAAAACCTTTAAAGTTTAATCTTACTCTTTTAGGGTTTGCCACTGTTAAAGCAACTGACTTTGTGAGTGGAGTTTATCATATTGATGGAGTAAATAATATCTTTGCTAGTGAGTTTGATGAAAAATCATTAAAAAACTTTGTTGTTTATAATTACAATGAGATTATTAAAAACACCCCTTCTACCTTTACAATGAATAATATTTTAAGTGTCTCTATTGTGGAAGTGAATAATCGTCAAGGAATTATTAAGGCAGATGTTTCTATTTCTAATTTTTATGATAAAAAAACCGGTGAAGTTAAACCAAGTGGGATTTTAACAGGAAGTGTCTTCTTTGGTGGATTTAAACCAGTTTCGCCAACGGCCGTTAAAACTGAAAGCATTAAATTAGATGTATCTAATGAAATTCTACCTTCAACCTATGATGAACAAAGTATTATGCAATTAGTGCAATTAAACTATGATAATATTTTTGCCCCTTTACCACACAATTTTACCTCTCACAATATCTTAGGTATCAAGGATATTAATTGTGATAATGAAAAAGGTGAAATTAATTTAAATGTAACAATTAATAATTATTTTGATGAAGATTCCCAAATTTCATATGAACCTCGTGACTTTTTAGTAAAATTAGTCGGTTTTGCCCACTCTTCCCAAACCATCTTTAAAAATGATGTTTCATTAACAGACTATGGATTTACACCAATTGAATCACTTTCTGAAAGTGATGTTGTCGATATCATTTATCGTCACCAAGCAGATTTCTTAGCTCCTGTTCCAAGTGATTTCTCATTATCAAATATTATTTTTGATTCCTTTGTTAACAAAAATAATTTTGAAGGTTTCATTGTGGTGAATGTTAATTATACCAACTACTATGGTTCAAAAGGAGAAATCTCTTATGAACCTTATCCAACCCAAATTACCATTCGTGGTTTTAAATCACAAACTAAAGTAACTACTTTAAAAGTTAATGAGTTAGCTATTCCTTATCAAGATGAAGTATTACCACAAAATATTGCGAATAATGTGGATAATAAAAAACTTCGTGAATTAGTTTATGCTAATATCCGTATTTTAGTAGATAATTTAGCCCCAAGCTTTACCATTAATGACCTTCACTTATTAAATGTTTCATTTAATAATTTAGACGGCACGATTAGTTTTTCTATTTCATTGGATAAATTCTATAATGAACAAGCAACCTTGGTAGAAACACCATTAAAACCTTTAAATTTAGGACCAATTACCTTTAAAGGTTTTAAATCAGTGAAACCAACCATTTTCCCTAAAGATAAAAAGATTCTTCTAAAAGGATTAGATAATGTTCTTCCAACAGATGTTCAAGAAATCCAAACATTAAAAGTGATGGTATGAGAAAATAAGGAAACCATTTTTGCTAATACTTTACCCGATACATTTACTTTTAATGATCTAGGTGTGGAATTAGAATATGCTGATAATTTAAAGGGAGAAATGAGACTATTAATTTCGATTGGTAAATGATATGACCAAAAAGGGGAAATCAGAAATACTACCAAAAAGTTCCCACTAACAATTAATGGCTTCAAGAATGTGAAAGCTACTCAAGCTAATAAAAGCGTCTTTTTAGAATTCCCTACCAATTCTGTTCCCAGTGTATTTGATGCCAATAACATTTCAATCCGTCAATTAAAGAATTTAATTGCTTACAATAAAAATAATGTATTCAATGATATTCCTAATGATTTTGATGCTAGTGATATTCAAAATATTAGTATTATTGATATCAATAATAAAGAGGGAACAATAACCATTACCTTCACTTATTATAACTATTATGATGCTAATGGTAGTGTGCAAAAAATTACCTTTGATACTGCCGAAAAAATTATGCTTTATGGCTTTAATACTTCTTTACCAACTGCCACTATTCATAGCTTTTCAATGGCAGAAGAATGTGGTGATCTATTACCTTCAGAATATGCTAATAATCCTGAAAATTTTAGTAAACTAAATGACTTAATTAGCTTGAAAAAACAACAAATTTTTGGTGGTACTTTACCAGCTGGTGATGATAATAGTGTTTATCTAAAAGAAATCCGTAATTACAACAATTTATTAGGAACTGTTGAAGCCGTGATTGGGGTGACTAAATACTATAATGAAAATGCTTCTTTAGTGATTGGACAAAAGGATTTCTCCATTACTTTAACTGGTTTTAAATTTATTGCTAAATCTTCAACTTTCTTAGGTTCTGGAATTTCTATGAACAATAATAACTTCAATATTAATATTCAACAATATGGAGAAACATATAATAAGTTATTTGATAACATTTCTCCTTCTGTGATTCAAACTAATCCTAGTAATTACATAAGTATCCTAAAGGAATTATTTAGTTCTAATAATCTTTTAATTCAAAATGGGGATGATAGTTCATCAGCACCAATTGAAATTAGTCGAATTAATTTTGTTCAAGGTTCAGCCAACGATAATTTAGGTACAATTCAAGTAGTTGTATTCATTGCTAACTATTGGGATAATGAAATTGGCGCATTCCATAGTGCTACTGATGAATTACCAGTTACATTAACACTTAGTGGTTTTAAAACCAATAATTACAACACCACTACCAGTGCTTTCCAAATTATTATTGTGGTAATTATTATGATTGTTTTAGTAGCGATTGCTTTATTAATTGGTTTATTCATTGCAAAGCTACCAAAATTCAGAAATAAGGCCTAGAAGAAAAAAGTAAATAATCTATATTATTTAGAAAAATAACACAAAAAAACTTGCAATTTTCATACTATAATTAATAGTGCAGTGAATGAAGAAATATCATTTGTTGCATCAAATACAAAATGTTCGACTTCTTTTTATGTGGACGTTTTGAGATTGTTTAAGGTAAATAACTATTACCCTTAGAATCTATACGAGCATGTCTCTACTTGTAAATTAATGAATTTTTTTGTGTAAGTATAGTAGTATATCGGTTATTTATAAGTAATAGGTATGAACCAACAATTATTTGGGATTCTCGTGACGGGATATAATCTTGTTGCATTAAAAGTTTTTGCAGATAGTTGTGCCTTCAAATTTATGAACATGAACAGTTTAATACCATCACTAAATAATTTTTAAAACTAAGCTTATTAATTTGTTGAGTATTTACGATTTTATCGATTTACTTCCTTGTGTTGCCTTTTGTCCCTTTGTATGTAACCCCTTTCATTCTTCTTCAAACGCTGCATAACCAAAAAACAACCATTTCAAATTGATCAATTTGGTACACACTTTAGAAATAAGGTGTGTATTTTTATTTGTATTTTGTATAATTATATATATTGTGTAAACGAGTCTTTGGAGACAAAATGAATAAAATTGAAGACAAATTAACGATGTGTGAACCGGCTGATGCCATGTTATTAATCTCAGCTGTGGATAAATTTTATTTAGAAGCTAATATGCTTTTTAATAACATTTATCTTTCACAAACTATCTTCAATTTAAATCCTAAAAATAAAATCTTTCCTTTAGACTATGACTACTATGATGCTAGTTGATATAAAAACCTATTAATTTCAGCCGATATTTTAATTGATAGATTTCATTATGAAATTGATGAAAATAAGGATTATGCTAAAGTGTTTGAAAACACCAATAACTGCAATTTCCTAGCCTTTGCCAAAAAATGAAATCTTATTAATTACATTGTTAAATTTAATCTTGATGAAAACGCTTGAAAAGAAAAGTGTGCGGGATGAAAAATTTCACAAACCACTATTTGATTAGAAGAATTAATCAAAATGAACATTAAATTTGATCAAACTAAATTTAACGATGTTTCTTTAAAGAATGAGTTATATGAACCATTAGCTGATGCGATTGGAAGAAATGGTTTCCAAGCCATTTTAGACTACATCTTAGAAAATGATGAGTTACAAAAGAAAGCGGCTGAAGCTGCACGTGCTAAAGAACGACCAGCTCCAATTAATCCAATGCCTGTTAATGCTTCACCTTTTGTTGAACATAGTGATGAAGATGAACCAGATCCACGCTCACCAGCTGGGGTTGATAAAGAAATGACTAAACTAATGGAATGAGTGTTGTTAAAACAAACTACCATTAGAGCAAAGAATGCTGCTGGTCGTCCAGAATTAAAAGAAATTTCACCAGTTAGAAAAGTAATGATTGAATTACTAGAATGAATTGACCATAAAGAAGTATTAGCTGCGGCTTGAGCGAATACTAAGAAATATGGATTTGATCCATTTGAATATAAAGACATTGTGGATGACTTAGCTTACATTAAGAATCTTCGTGCCCAATTAGATGCGGATGTTGAAGGATGTGTTGAATTTGCTAATAATAATGATCCTGAAACTCGATTTAAACCAACTAAACAAGTTTCTCGTAAATACTTTAAAGCTATCAAAATGGCAACCGATCCAATTAATTTAGTTCATGACAAAGAATTAATTAAACGTTTAGAAAAACTAGCTAAAGAATTAAAAGCTACTAACAACCAAACTCGAGCTGAAATTAAAGAAATCGATAAAGAAATTGAAGCTTTATTAGCTTATCTACCATTTGATGAAAGAGTTGAATGTCAACAAGAAATCAATGAAATGAAAGCTAGCTTCAAAGTCAATGAAAATGCGAGCATTGATGACTTAGTAGAAGCTAAGATTGATGATATTAATGAAGAAATTGAAAAGATTGATGAAGTATTAGATCCTGAAGGTCCAAAACACAAAGCAAGACCAATTAGTAAAGTGAAAGATGAAATGGATGTAATTCTTGCTTGAATTAGTAGTTTATGTGAAAACTGCGCGAAAGAATTCAAGAAATATGGTTATGTAGCGGAAAAGAAGGGTAATAACAATTATGTAATTAAACCTATCAATGGTACTAATCCATTAGAAGCTAAGATTACTCCTAAGAAAGAAGAACCTAAAGAACCAACAAAAGAACCTAAAGTTAAAGAAACTAAGAAACCTGAACCTAAAAAAGAAGTTAAGAAAGAACCTAAAAAGGAAGTTAAAAAAGAACTAAAGAAAGAAGAAGTTGTGACACCAGTTGTCGAAACAATTGTCGAACCACAAGTCGTTTATGTAGAAGCTCCTGCTGAAAATCTTCCCTTACCAAAATCAAAATCTCCTAAGGTGATTAAACTAAAAATTCAAAACCGTGACTATATGAATGGTTTAGAAAAATTAATTGAAGATGAAGAAATTATGTCTAAAGCAGCCAGAAAAGCTGCTCGAAAATTAGCTGCTGAACAACGTGAAGCTGCTAAACTAGCGGCCTTATCACCGACTCCGGTGGAAGAAAAGAAACCAAATGTCGTAGCCGCTGAACCAAAGAAAGTGGTAGCTACTCCAAAACCTGCTGTTAAAAATACCACTCCTTCTAATAATGATGATGTAACACGTAAACCACGAACTCCTGCTTCTAAATTATTTAACTTGATTGCACGTATTGAAAAATTAGAAGCAAATAATGAAAATATCCCTCATGCTAAAACCGCTTTAGTGGTAACTAAGAAAAACTCAACTACTAGTAAACCAACTCCTGTAAAAGCTAAGACTCCAGTTAAAACTAATAATAACAAAAAAACTAAACCACTTCCAATGCCTGCTAAAACTGCACAAAAAGTTTCTCAAAAACGTTAAGATTATTTCGTTTCCTTTTATTTTCTTGCTTAACTTTTTTTAGTATATTATTGTATAATATATAAAATTAGAAAGAAGGTTATTTTGCCAACTACAAAACAAAAGGTTGATTCACGAATTAAAAAGATCTTAATTAGTGCTAGTGAAATTCAAACTGGTATCAAGAAAGCAGCTGCTTGAATTGATAGTAAGTATAAAAACAAAGACCTAGTAATTATTTCCATTTTAAAAGGTTCAGTTCCTTTTGTGGGTCAATTAATGACAGCAATTACTGTTGATTACCAAATTGACTTTTTATCTGTGAGTTCTTTTAAGGGCGGGATTAAAGCGGCTACAAACCCAGAAATTCTTTCTAATATCAATGTTGATATTACTGACCGTGATGTGTTAATTGTTGAAGATATTGTTGATAGTGGGAAAACCATTGCCCATGTGATGGACTTGTTTGCTAAATCCAATCCTAAATCAATTAAACTATTAACTCTATTGGATAAACCTGAAGGACGGGAAGTGGAATTAAAAGTTGATTATGCATGTTTTAGTATTCCAATGTTATTTATTGTTGGTTTTGGTTTAGACTATGGTGAATATTTAAGAAACCTTCCTTACATTGCTGAATTAAAAGAAGAAGTTTATTTGAAAAACGAAAAATAAAAGGAGTGTTCTATGAGTTGATTAAGAAAATATTTGTACCGAAAATTTGCTGAAGAAGATGCAATGAACAAAAATACCTATGAAGCTGAATTAGAAAAAAGCAAAAATACAGTTGCTAAAACTAATAAAGCTGATGGTAGTGAAAAGAAAGGTATTCCACCACAAAGAAAAAAACTTTTAGTTTGAGTCATTATTTTAATGACAGTGGCTTTAGTTATTGCTATTCCTTTCATTGTCAACGCTTTAAAACCAAAACCAATTAGAATTGATAGTTTTAATTTACAAAACGTTCAAGTTGATGAAAAGAATAATAAAAAATTTAACAACGTAACAATTAATAAAGAAACTAATCCTAGAAGTATTGATTTTTCTAATGCTTATGCTGAATTTCTAACTTCCAATTCATATAAAGTTTATGCTGACTTAAGTGGTAGTAGTGCAGGGTGTTGATTTAGGGTTGATCGTGGAGATAACAATTGAATTTATTTTGCTGGTTATAAATTTGATTCTACACTAAGTTCTGATCCTAATGATTCAAATGCAATAAAACTTATACCTAATAATAGTGTAGGTACTAGTACAGATATTACTGATCCAACTAGTCTAAAAGCTGCTACACAGTTTGGTGGTTCTTTATCTAATGTAATAACTAATGCACAAGTACCGGCTGAAGGTTTTAATTGATTTGCTTTATTATCATTATTATTACCAATTATCTTGTTTAT